>NZ_BAABCY010000083.1:0-16868 GCF_039539345.1 Snuella lapsa
CTTTAATATACTAAATATTCTGCTTTTTCTATACCAAAAAATCGCTTTTCTTACGTCGAACTCAGGTTAATAGTTAAGTTTTGTTTTTTATTATTTAACAGCAAACCTAACATTAAGAATCATAATAACCAAGCAAAAAAACAACAAAACATATATATTTTCTTTCAACAATCACTACATCAATACTTTAATCAAAAAAATTAACATTTAAACGACCATCACATTAAATATAAAAGATATTTCTTATTACATAAGTTTTAAAAAACTACATATATGCCCTACCCATAAGGACATAACAATCCAAATAAAAATACATATTGAAATAGTAAAGCTACTTTATAAAATATTAAGTAATTGTTTTATTTTTATTGCTATGAAATGGGAACATGCCCTTAAAGATTATCAGCTATATTTAAAAATAGAACGAGGTTTGTCAAAAAACTCGATCGACAACTATGCACTTGATGTTAAAAAGTTTATTGGCTTTTTAGAACTGCATAACATTAGTGTATCTCCAATAAACATTACCTCCGAAACCGTCCAACAATTTATTTATGAAATAGCAAAAACCGTTAACGCCAGGACGCAATCGCGATTAATCTCTGGACTGCGTAGCTTTTTTAATTATTTGGTTTTTGAGGATTATAGAAACGACAACCCTTTAGAGCTTATAGAATCCCCTAAAATTGGTCGAAAATTGCCAGATACTTTAAGTGTAAACGAAATAAACGAACTTATTGGTGCAATTGATACCAAAAAAACGTTTAAAGATATACCTATTGGTATACGTGATTATGCAATGCTTGAAACACTTTACGGCTGTGGCTTACGGGTTAGTGAATTAATTAACCTGAAACTTTCCGATCTGTTTTTTAACGAAGGCTTTATAAAAGTAACGGGGAAAGGAGACAAACAGCGTTTTGTCCCCATAGTTTTGTCAACCCAAGAATTTATTAACGTATACTTAAATGAGGTCAGGTCTAGAATAGCCGTTCAAGTTGGCCATGAAGATACTTTATTTCTAAACTATAAAGGCAAACAGCTAACAAGAGCTATGGTTTTTACCATCATTAAACGATTGGCTCAGAAAATCGGACTCAAAAAAAATATTTCCCCTCATACCTTTAGACATTCTTTCGCCACACACCTACTTCAAAATAAAGCCGACCTACGATCCATCCAGTTAATGCTGGGACATGAAAGTATAACTACTACCGAAGTTTATGTACATGTGGATAATAGCCATTTAGCTAAAACAATAGAACAATACCATCCCAGAAAATCGCAACTATAAACAAAAAAGTCCAGCTATCACACTGGACTTAACTTATGGTAAAGATTCAAATGAATCATTTTTAAAATGCTTACTTTACTTGGCAATGTTTACAGCCCTTGTTTCTCTAATTACAGTTACCTTAACCTGACCAGGATAGGTCATATCGGTTTGTACCTTTTGTGAGATATTGAATGATAAATCGGCTGCTTTTTGGTCGTCTACTTTTTCACTTTCAACAATTACCCTTAGCTCTCTACCTGCCTGGATTGCGTATGCCTTCTTAACACCTGTAAATCCAAAAGCTATATCTTCCAAATCCTTTAAACGCTGAATATAACTATCTAACACCTGACGGCGTGCACCTGGTCTTGCACCAGAAATGGCATCGCACACTTGAACGATTGGTGCTAATAAGGATTTCATTTCAATTTCATCGTGATGCGCTCCTATGGCATTACATACATCGTCCTTTTCTCCATATTTTTCTGCCCATTGCATCCCTAAAATAGCATGCGGTGTTTCCATATCGGCTTCCGCATCTGGCACCTTACCTATATCGTGTAATAATCCAACCCGCTTAGCCAACTTAGGATTCAAGCCTAATTCGGCTGCCATAACACCACATAACTTAGCAACTTCTCTCGAGTGTTGTAACAAGTTTTGACCATAAGAAGAACGGTATTTCATTCTACCAACAACCTTAATTAATTCTGGGTGCAGGTTATGGATCCCTAAATCTATAACGGTACGCTTTCCTACCTCTATTATCTCTTGGTCAATTTGTTTCTTAGTCTTTTGTACAACTTCTTCAATACGTGCCGGGTGTATCCTTCCATCAGTTACTAACTTATGTAGCGACAATCTTGCAATTTCACGGCGCACTGAATCAAAACACGATAGTATAATAGCTTCTGGTGTATCATCAACTATAATCTCTACACCGGTTGCCGCTTCTATTGCTCTAATATTTCTTCCTTCACGTCCTATTATGCGTCCCTTAACATCATCAGATTCAATATTAAAAACAGACACACAATTGTCTACAGCTTCTTCGGTTCCTATACGTTGTATGGTGTTAATAATTATTTTCTTTGCATCTTGTTCAGCCGTTAATTTGGCTTCTTCCATAGCGTTTTGAATAAATGCCTGGGCATCATTCTTAGCTTCTCCCTTTAAAGATTCTACTAACTGTTCCTTAGCTTCTTCGGCAGATAAGCTGGAGATAACCTCTAATTGTTGCACTTGATTTTTGTGCAACTTATCTAGTTCATCCTGCTTCTTGTCAAGTACATCCAGCCTATGGTTGTAATCTTTTATTTTGCTTTCAAGACTGTCATTAAGCTTTTTGTTTTTTGCCAGCTCACTAGAAACCTGAGATTCTTTATCGCGAGTACGCTTTTCGGCCTCTGCCATCTTTTTATCACGGGATAAAATTACCTTTTCATGCTCCGACTTAAGTTCAATAAACTTTTCCTTTGCTTGAAGAATTTTATCCTTTTTTATGGATTCGCCTTCGCTTTTAGCTTCTTTTAATATTAATGAAGCCGATTTTTTAGCTTCTTTTACAAGTTTTGAAGCATTCTTTTTCTCTATAGTTTTCGCTATAATAAAACCTATTATAAGCCCTAGTAAAACGCCTCCTCCTATTAGTATAATTGAGTTATCCATTATGTTAAATTAAATTATATATAAAAAAAGCCTACACCAGTATAAAGTTTTGTATAAACTCCTTAAAAACAAGTTTAGGGCTACCAAGCTGATCAAGGGTCTGTTATAAACTGAAAATAAATTCAGCTTAACAGCATGCTTTTACAACTTAAACTCACCCTTTTTAAAGAATTAATGTTGAGTTTATCAAAAAAAATAACCAATGTAGGCAGTAACTTTTTGTTTATTTTAAAGAACGTTAAGAAACCAAATGTGATTGCAACAAATCGTTAAGAGCATTAAGCTTTTCTTCTACATGTTCGTTCACATTCGCTTTATCTATTGACTTCTGTTCAACTTGGGAAGCAAACTGTAAAGCACACATAGCCAATACATCTTGCTTATCCCGTACAGAATAACTTTGTTCAAATTGCTTAATCATAACCTCAATTTTCTTGGCCGCTTTGCGCAACCCTTCCTCTTGACTTGCCTCAATAGTTAAAGGGTACACTCTGTTGGCTATAGATAGCTTTATTTTAAGCTTTTCTGGCATTGAGTTTATGTTACATTAATCGGACAATTGAGTAATACAATGGTCAATCTCCCGAATTAATGCGTTTATTTTAAGCTTAGTTTCTTTTTTATTATCGTCACTACCAAGTATTGTATTTGCCATCTTTAAAGTTTGGTACTTTTCTTCCCAAGCTTTAATATGTGTTTTTTGGTTTTGAAGTTCTTGCTTTGAAATCTCCAGTTCTGCATTTAATTTCAAATTAGCTTGCTTTAAAAGCTCAAGTCTGTGTAACACTTTACTAATTTTGTTTTCCAGAGAATCTACAATATCTTCAATATTACCCATTTACAAAAATCAATACTTATCTCACAAAGTTAACATACCTATATATAAATTACAATTGTTTTCTTATAAAATTTTATGTTTGCAATTATAGCTCATTATCAAGGAAATGGCCTGATTTTTGTTTGTTTCTTTGGTTTTAAATTGCAAATTTTTAATTTAGCCCCAATACATTTTTATGCGATTCTACCTCTTTATTTTTTTTATACTTACTTCCTTAGCCTCTTCCCAAAATAGGTATCCTCAAAATTATTTTAGCAGCCCACTGGAAATTCCATTAATATTATCGGGGACTTTTGCCGAGCTACGTTCCAATCACTTTCATTCTGGAATGGATTTAAAAACGCAACACCGCGAAGGGTTTAAAGTTCTGGCCGCAGCCGAAGGTTACGTTAGTAGAATTAAGGTATCGCACTATGGTTATGGAAAAGCGCTTTATATAACACACCCAAACGGATACACGACAGTATATGCGCACTTACAGAAGTTCTCTCCAGACATAGAAGCCTATGTGAAAAAACACCAATATAGTAAGGAATCTTACGAAATTGAATTGTTTCCTAAAGCCGAGACCCTACCCATAATAAAAGGCAGTGTCGTAGCATATAGCGGTAACAGTGGAGGCTCGCTTGCCCCCCATTTACATTTCGAAATAAGGGACAAATCACAACGCCCCATGAATCCAATGCTATTTGGAATTGATGCCAAGGACACCACCAACCCAATTATTAGTAGTTTGTATGCCTACCCATTGGACGGATCATCGTTTATAAACAAATCGAATACCAAACAGAAATTGCGCTTAATTCCACTAGATAACGGCAATTATACTACCGAAAACATTGAAGCCATCGGTAACATTGGATTTGGAATTGAAACCAACGACAGACAAGATCTAGCCGCAAACAAGAATGGCGTTTACAACATTCAAACATTCATTAATGGCTCTAAAAATTTTGAATTGGACTTTAAGCGATTTGCCTTTAATGAAACAAAGCACATCAACCAGCTAATCGATTACGAGCATTATACCCAAAACAAGCAAAACGTTCAAAAACTTTTCCGGGCAAATAACCCCTTAAGCATTTACAAATCTGTTATAAACGAAGGGATACTATCTATAGAAGACAGTACTAGCTCTGTCTATAAAATAAAAATTTCCGATTTTAAAAACAACGAATCATGGGTTACTGTACACATATCTGGTAGCGACAAAAGTATTACAAAGCCAAAAACGGTAAACACAACTCCTTATTATATTTATGCCAACCATTCAAAACAATTAAAAGAAGGCAACTTCTCTGTTAGCTTTTACAATAATACATTTTACAACGATTTCTATATAGATTTTAAGGTAAAGCATGACACCTTGGTCTTGCATAAGGATATCGTCCCTACCCAAAAAAGTTTTACCATTACCTATGACGCCAGTGCATACTCAAATGACGACAAAAAGAAACTGTACATTGCTAAACTTGTTGGCTACAAAGATTACCCATCTTATTTACATACCAAAAGAAGTGGCAACAACCTAATCGCTTCTTCCAAAACACTTGGAAAATTCACTATAACGTCAGACACAATAAAACCCCAGATCACACCGTTCAACTTTAAGCACAAACAATGGCTCAGCAAATACAGATACCTAAAAGTAAAAATTGACGACCAAGGTTCTGGGATTTCTAATTATAGAGCTACAGTAAACGGAAAGTGGATCTTAATGGAATACGATTATAAAACAAAAATGCTTACGCACGATTTTAACGATGAAATTGTTACGGATACAAAAAACAATTTTAAACTTGTTGTTATCGATAATGTCGGAAATAGTTCTACTTTTGAAGCACTGTTTTATAAAAAATAAACTTTAAAAGCCTTGAACATTAAATGCTATTTTAGATTTCTATTTTTACTAACTATTAGCTTAGGACATTCACAAACGGCAACTGTTAAAGGTGTTATTTTAGACGAAAATAGTTTCCCTATACCTAATGTTAATATAAAATCTACCCATAACGGAACACAAACCAACGAAAATGGTTTTTTTCTTTTAAAAATTCAGGCAAACCAGCTGGTTAAAATTGAATTTACCCATTTATCCTATAAAAAAATTGTTAGCACTTTTAATTTAAAGAATGGGGAGTCCTTTGAATTTAACCCTGTAATGACAATGTCATCAGAACAAATAGCAACAGTAGTCGTTTCAGGAAAACGTCAAAAAGAAGTTGAAGGTATTATAACACTAAGCCCCGAAACAATAAGAAAAATACCAGGTGCTAATGCGGGAGTAGAAAACCTGCTATTAACCTTACCCGGTGTAAGCAACAACAACGAATTAAGCACACAATATTCGGTTAGAGGAGGTAATTACGACGAAAACTTGGTATATGTAAATGGCATTCAGGTGTACCGCCCCTTTTTAATTAGATCTGGTCAACAAGAAGGCTTAAGTTTTATTAATACCGATTTAATACAAAATGTTGATTTTTCGGCTGGAGGATTTCAAGCCAAGTATGGAGACAAACTGGCTTCTGTTTTGGATATTACATATAAAACACCTTACCAATTTGAAGTCAACGCCGACCTAAGCTTGCTTGGAGGCAGTATTGCTATTGAAAACATTAGTAAAGACACTAAATTCACTGGAATTGCAGGGATTCGTTACCGTGACAACAGTTTATTGGTAGATGCCAAAGAGACCAAAACAAATTTCGACCCTACTTTTGCAGACTTTCAAACGTATCTAACCTACAAGGTATCAGACAAATTACATTTAAGTTTTTTAGGTAATGCCTCCCTTAACAAGTACAATTACCAACCACAAACCCGTCAAACCAATTTCGGGACACTAAGCGATCCCCTGGCCCTTACCGTATATTACGAAGGAAGGGAAAAAGACACTTACCAAACCCTTTTCGGCGCCCTAAGCGGTAATTATATAGTAAATGAAAGCCTTGATTTAAAGTTTACAGCATCAACATACCACACCACAGAAGAAGAATATTTCGATATCTTGGCACAATACTTCCTTGGAGAAGTTAACACCAATATAGGTGATGAAAATTTGGGTGAAGTCGAATTTAATGAAGGTATTGGCAGTCAGCTTAATCATGGCAGGAACGATTTGGATGCGCTTATTACGACCTTGGAACATAAAGGAAATTTCAAAGTAAAATCCAACAATATTGAGTGGGCCGTAAAGTTTACCAACGAAGATATTCGTGACCGCTTGGTAGAATGGGAAGTTATTGATTCTGCTGGTTTTTCTATTAACCCGCCCAAGTCAAACACCATTAATGAGCAACCCTATAAACCGTACCAAGGCCCATTAGTTCCATTTCAAAATGTAAGAGCCACTAATAACACAAAGATTAACCGCCTTCAAGGCTATATGCAATGGAGCAAACGATCTAGTATAGGACAGAGTGATGTATGGTACAATGCAGGGGTAAGAGTACACAATTGGTCGGTTAAAGCCCTTGGCACAACAACATCCAACCAAACTGTTTTTAGTCCACGTGCGCAATTCGCCATAAAACCCAATTGGGAAAAAGATATGCTGTTTAGAATTTCGGGAGGGCTCTATTACCAACCACCTTTTTATAGAGAACTAAGAGATGCTGAAGGAACAGTAAAGCCCAATGTAAAAGCACAAAAATCGTTTCATTTGGTTACAGCAAACGAATACAGCTTTAAACTATGGGATCGCCCTTTTAAGCTTACAACCGAAGTATACTACAAACACCTGAGCAATGTTAACCCATACACCCTAGAAAATGTGCGTATTCGCTATAGTGCCGATAATAATGCAAAAGCCTATGCTTATGGATTGGACATGCGTTTAAATGGTGAATTTGTTCCAGGCACCGAATCGTGGTTTAGTTTTGGGTATTTAAAAACTGAAGAAAATATAAATAATCAAGGCTATATCTCAAGACCAACAGACCAACGCTTGAAATTTGCTGCTTTGTTTCAGGATTATGTCCCTAACATACCAAGCATGAAAATGTATTTAAATTTGGTCTATAACACTGGGGTTCCAGGTGGTTCTCCCAGTTATGCCGATCCATACCAATACCAAAATAGGCTATCCGACTATAAAAGAGCCGACTTAGGCCTACAATTTGTAATTGTAGATCCCAGTAAACAATTTAATAGTGGCTGGAAAAAACCTTTCAAGTCGCTTACTTTCGGATTCGAAATATTTAATATATTCGATGTTCAAAACACCATTACTAATACCTGGGTACGTGATGTATATAGCAAACGACAGTATGCCATCCCTAACTACCTTACGCCTCGGGTTTTTAATGTAAGAACCACGATGAAATTTTAGGTTCAGTAAAACGACGAGGCAAATTCTTAATACTATTTTATGAACATCCGTTATGTATTGTAATGCAAAAAAAACAGTGTTTTGTCATTCCGGCGAAAGGCGGAATCACTTTGGTAATAAAAAGACGCCTCTCTTCACTACGCTTCGTTCTAAATAACATAGCGCAAATTATTACCAGCAAAGGATATTCAATTATTATTTTTTGTTTTCTACTAGTCAATACTTCATTCGCACAAAAAAATACGTTTAAAACAGGAAGGCCGACAACCAAGGATTATTATACTAAAATTAGTTATAAAAATATAAGAGGTAAACTAATCGTCCCTGTAGTCATCAATAATAAAACCTATCGTTTTCTTTTTGACACAGGGGCTCCCAATTTAATTTCTTCAGCATTAGCCAGCCAGATAAGCAAAAATAAGAGCACAACGATTTCAGTTTCTGATGCAAACCAAAAGGAACAACGTATGCAACGCACCACAATACCACTTATAACCATTGGAGAAGTAACCTTTAAAAATACCAGTGCTCTGGTTTTCGATAAAACAAGTAATCTGCTGTTTGATTGTTATGCCATTGATGGTATTATTGGGAGTAACCTCTTGCGTAAATCAGTCGTACAAATTCTTCCAAAGGAAGGTATTATCATTTTAACCAACAATCCAAAAAAACTACAGCTAAATAAAAGAAAAAGCATTGATTTAACTCTAGAAGGCAACCAAAGTAGCCCATACATCAATATTAGGCTAAAAGCCCACAAAAATGCCAGTGAAAAAGTACTTATGGATACTGGAGCCAGTGGATTCTATGATATGTGCAAAAAAAATTACCACATTTTAGAGCAAAATAACATAGTAGCCCCTTTTGCAACAGGCACTGGTGCTGCAAGTATCGGTCTGTTGGGTACATCCGAAGAACAAAAACAATACCTAGTAAAAGTCCCTGCTTTAGAAATAGCTGGTCATAGTTTCAAAAATGTATCAACCATAACCTCTAGCGATTCAAATTCTCGAATTGGTTCCGATATTTTAAAATATGGCGCTATTACAATCAATTTTAGAGATAAGCAATTCTACTTTGAAACTTATAATTCAGAAAACGATCTCACTGAAAAACACTTTGGTTTTACACCTACTATCAAAAACAACAAGCTAATTGTAGGTGTTGTTTGGGACGATACCCTAAAAAACAAAATAAGTAGTGGTGATGAAATATTAAAAGTAAATGATAATTATATTTCTGAATTGAATATTTGTGATTTAATTACCAAAGACTCTCCCTTTAAAATTAATACTACCATAAACATTACCGTAAGAATCAAAACGGGCAATGTAATTTCTTTAGCGTTAGAGAAACACTAATATAACGTGAATCTTGTTTAAAAGTAAGTACGCCAACACAACCAATAATACCTTACGGTACAACTTTAACAGCACTATTAGCCTATACGCTGTTACCGCAGGGACGGATAACATTACCCTTTCTGCCGATAATTTAAATACTTTAAATATTAAAATATATCCTAACCCATCTACAGACAAAATAAACATTGTAACACCCTTAAAAACCATAAACTCTACACTTTTTAACGCTTTCGGACAAATAGTCTTACAGACAGACCAAAAAGCAATCAACACAACACATTTGGCAAACGGTGTTTATATTTTAAAAATTAAAGATGCTACTACCCATAAAACGGAAACCATTAAAGTTATAAAGCATTAATAAAGTGTTACTAATATTTAATACTTTTGGGTTTCATATCTTGGAGACTGTTTAAATACTATCTTGCAAGAACATATCAAAATTATTAAACACCATGTGCATTCCATTAAATTACCTATCCCGTATAAAATTTCTATTCTGCGTCCTTACAATACTAATTACATCCTGTCAACAAAAAGAACCAAAGGAAACAACAAAAAAGCGTCCCAATGTCCTATTTATATTAGTTGACGACTTAGGCTATAAAGATTTAAGCTGTACAGGTAGCAACTATTACGAAACACCCAATATCGATAAAATTGCCAACGAAGGTATGGTGTTTAAGCAAGGATATGCGGCAAGTCGCGTTTGCAGTCCCTCAAGAGCCAGTATCATGACTGGTAAATTTACAGCAAGACATGGTATAACCGATTGGATAGGGGCCGCTCATGGCGAAGCATGGCGTAAACATAATAGACACGACAAATTATTACCTGCTAACTACGAACATGTGTTGCCCAAACATGACATTACCATTGCTGAAGCTATGAAATCTGCTGGTTACAAAACATTTTTTGCCGGGAAATGGCATTTGGGTGAAGAAGGCTCCTATCCTGAAGATCATGGGTTTGATATCAATAAAGGGGGCTGGAAAGTTGGTAGCCCCAACGGTGGGTATTTTTCCCCTTGGAAAAATCCTAAACTGGAAAACAAAGCAAAAGGAGAAAACCTCTCCATGCGACTTGCTAAAGAAACTGCCGAATTTATAAAAGCCCATAAAGACACTACCTTTTTTGCTTTTCTATCATTTTATGCCGTTCATGGCCCTATTCAAACTACACAAACCAAATGGGAAAAATACAGAAATAAAGCCGAAGCTCAGGGCATCCAGAAAAATGGTTATAAAATGGAACGCGTACTTCCTATAAGGCAAGTTCAGGACAACCCTATTTATGGAGGATTGGTAGAAAGTATGGACGATGCTGTTGGGCATGTTTTAAACACCCTAAAAGAATTAAAATTAGATGAGAATACCATCATAGTTTTTACATCAGACAATGGAGGCGTTGCTTCTGGTGACAATTATTCCACTTCCAACCTTCCTTTACGTGGTGGAAAAGGCTACCAATGGGAAGGCGGTATTCGCGAACCCTATTTTATAAAAGTCCCTTGGCTTAAATCAAATGGCGCTGCAACCAATTACCCCGTGGTAGGTACCGACTTCTACCCTACTATTTTAGATTTGGCAAACATTACCCCATTACCAGACCAACATGTAGACGGCATTAGTTTAAAACCTCTTTTAGAAGGTAAAACCCTGAAAGCAAGACCCCTGTTCTGGCATTATCCACACTATGGGAACCAAGGAGGAGAACCTTCATCCATTATTAGAGAAGGCAATTGGAAGCTTATCCACTATTGGGAAGACGAAAGAAATGAATTGTATAACTTGCAATCAGATCCCCAAGAACAAACCAATGTTGCTAGTGCCAACCCCGATCTTACTAGGGAACTAAATGACAAACTTAATAATTGGCTTAATTCCGTTAATGCAAACAAACCCTCAAAAGACCCTGAGTATGATGCTGTATCGGCTCAAAAAAGAAAAGACTATCTTAAAAACACATTTATGCCCAAACTGGAGCAAGATCGCATAAAAGTATTATCAAAAGATTTTGAACCAAATGCAGATTGGTGGCAAAGTAAAGTTACTATCGACTAACAAATCACACAAAATCTTTTAAAACCTCAATAACATAATCGACTTCTTCTTTAGTGTTATAAATACTAAAGGAGAAACGAATAGAAGGTTTTTGTAAAGCCTCTTCATCCAATATTTCGGCAAGTACATGCGAACTTTGCGAACTACCACTTTGGCAAGCACTCCCTTTAGAACAAGCAATGCCCTTTAAGTCTAATTGAAACAATAGCATTGCCGATTTACTTGGTGGCACAGGCAAGCACACATTTACTGTTGTATAAGAACTATTATCCATATCGGCAGACCTGCCATTAAAAACAACTCCCGGTATATCCTTGCTTAATTTTTCGATAAAATAGCTTTTTATGCCCTTTACTTTTTCACTGTCTGCTTCTAAATTATCATAAGCTAGCTTTACAGCAGTTTCCAAACCTACAATATTATGGACACTCTCTGTTCCTGCACGAAGCCCTCGTTCCTGTTCCCCTCCAAAAATTAAGGGTTTAAGTCCCGAATTCTTTCTAACAAAAGCAAAACCCACACCCTTTGGACCATGAAATTTATGGGCACTCGCAGCTAAAAAATCTACTGGAATATCCTGTAAATCCATGTTGTAATGCCCTATCGATTGAACGGCATCACTATGAAATATCGCATCGTACTCCTTACACAAATCGGCTACCCGTTTTATGTCCAACAAATTACCTATTTCGTTATTAACGTGCATTAAGCTTACTAACGTTCTTTTAGAGGCATTAAGCAATGCTTCCAGATGTGCATAATCTATACTCCCATCTGCATTCACATTCACAAAATCATACCTTATACCATACTCTTTACTAAGTTGTTCCACAGTGTGCAACACAGCATGATGTTCTATCCTGGATGTTATAATATGCACAATACCCAAATCCCTAACCGCACTCCTCAATACCAAATTATCGGCTTCAGTACCCCCAGAAGTAAATACAATCTCCCCAGCCGAAACATTCAAATAACTTGCAATTGTTTTTCTGGATCTCTCAATTAAGGTTTTAGATGATCTACCTAAACTATGAGAAGATGAAGCATTGCCATAATTATTACTCATAACATCGACCATCGCCTCTACAACAGCATCTCGCATTTGAGTAGTTGCCGCATTATCAAAATATACTGTCCTCGTCCTCATTAAAAAAGTATTGCTGCGAAACTAGACCGTTGCGCATTAAAGTATTTAAATAGTTGTTTTTACCCCTCAAAAATACTTGAAATAAAATTATTTTCAATATGATACGTTATAAAATACAATTCGTTTATTTTTGTCAAAAAAACACACCCAATGCGTCAATTCTTTTTAGTCCTTATTTCATTAAGTTTATTATGCTCCTATTCATGTGATGACGGTGATATTATTACCGTGGAAATTAGTTTTGGGGAAACTTTTGAAGTTTGCGGAAATAATGGTTTGGTTTTATACAAAACCAAGGAAGATCCGTCAGAATCGTTATCACTGAGAATAGCTTCTCCAAGTGGACTAACGATTGATGACCTTTTAGAAGTTGGAAACGATAACACGTTGGAAACACGCATAACATTAAGTACAACCAATACCCTAAACTACAGGACTTATAGTAACGAAAAATTACCTTCTAACCTGTTCTGTAACGACATACCTCCCTCAGATGTAAACATTACACAAGATTATGTGAGTACTGCAGGAGAAGCTATAATATTAACAACCCTAATCGAAGATGACAACGATGGTATTCCTGCCGAGCTAGAAGGAATGGATCCTAATGGTGATGGCAACTATGATGATGCTCTGGATACCGATGGGGATGGTCTACCCAACTATTTGGATATTGATGACGATGGCGATAATATCTTAACAAAAGACGAGGATATCGATCCTAATGGCGACAAAAACTTTGATGATGCTCTGGATACTGACGGTGACGGCATACCAAATTACTTAGATAATGATGACGACGGTGACGGCGTTTTAACCCGTGATGAAGAAAATGAATCTCAGGACAATAATCCTGCTAACGATAAAACCAACAGCGATGTTGGTCCCGATTATCTAAATAAAGATGTTGCCACTACTGTACCTGCAACGGCATACAGGCAACATACCATTTATGAACAATACGTGGTTACAATGAAAATCATCAATTTTAATCTGGAGTTTATCTCTATGGACGAACTGGATTTTGGCATTTTAGAACATAGCTCCCTAAGTACCAACAGAAAAGAAACCCCCGACTTTAATTAGGGACATTTTGATAGATATAAACTTCGGTAGCACCCAATCCGTATTTTTGGTAGTTGGCATCGTAAAACTTAACATTATTATAACGGCCAAACAGGTATTCCAGTTCAATTCGTAGTACCCCCTCGCCTACACCATGTATAAATACTACTTTTTGTATACGCTTAGACATAGCATATTCTAATTGACGTCTGGCTGTATCCAATTGAAGCGTCAGTATATCGTGATTACTCATACCCCTGGTCGATCGCACTAATTGATTTATGTGCAAATCAACTTCCATCAAGGGTTCGTAACGCTCCTTGACTTTGGTTTTAGGTTGTTTCCGCTTACGTTGGTGTTCCTTTTCTATAATAACAGAATCAACCGTTTTACCTGAAAACAAGCCATTTTTTAATACTTTATCCTCTTTGTCCAAAACCAGTTCTTCTGCCTTAAAAGTCAAAAGAAACCCATCCTCCGTTTCTAATATAACCGTTTTGCCTTCAATTTGCTTAACAACACCCGTTATGGCTTCATCCAATACCAAAACCCTATCACCTATATCAAACACCATAGCTACAACTCGTCATTACTATCATCTTGTTCCTCATCCTTACCGGGAATCGTTCTGCTAACCCTGTAAACTCCCAACATAAGCACAACAATACCAGCAATTAAGACATACTGATTCTGAGTTTCATCGGCATTAGCATACAATGCTACTGCCGCTCCTATTACTATTAATACATAATTTAAAATAGTACTTCCCATTGTATTATTTTTTCAAGTAAGATTACCTTTTATAGATTGCTCAATTTTCAGTATAAATCGTAAAATACAATAATTTATAACGCTCGCAATAACCTGTTCAAAAGTACAATATAAAATGCATTAATATTACCAAAGCCCACAACTTCACCAAAAACTACGTGAATTCTTTTAAAAAAGCTAAAATCCTAACTGTTATTTTATAAATTTGAATACCAAAAAAACAAATTATGCAGGCTATAGAAGATTATATGCTCCCTTGCTTAAATAAAAAGCTTTTTGGAGTAGAATGTATGGGCTGTGGCATGCAACGATCTGTTTCCCTGCTCCTACAAGGGCATTTTACAGAAGCTTTCCATATGTATCCGGCCATATATACGCTCATACTTCTTTTTGGGATCATTGCTTACAATAGCTTTAAAGATTTCAAAAACGCCAATAAAATAATTCTTACTTTAGCCATATTAAATGCTATTATCATTATTGGTAATTTTCTAATAAAAACTTTATAAATTAATAAAACAATAGACTGATGGAACAACAAAAACTACCTAATTCTACACTTATTTTAGTGTTCGGTATCTTATCTATAGTAACTTGCTGCTGTTACGGTTTTATAGGCTTAATACTTGGTATAGTGACCATAGTACTGGCTAATAAGGCCACACAACTGTATACCGCAAACCCCGAACTATATACTGGTTATCAAAATGTAAAAACTGGTAAAATCCTGGCATATATAGGTATTACCCTAAGCGTATTGTATTTAATTTTTGTTATCTGGTCGATCGTTGTGCTCGGTTGGGACGCTATGCAAGATCCAGAATTGATGCAAGAACGCATGCGGGAACTTATGGGACAATAGAACTTGTAAATCATAGAAAAGCCGCTTTTAAGCTATATAGTTTAAAAGCGGCTTTCTTATTTTAACCAATCAGTATTACCTTTCAAAAGAATAAGGAACTTGCAATCTACTTTTAAACCCTATAATCTACCCTTTAATCAAAAAAAGTAAGTACGCGATTTATTTTTTTCATAAATTTAAGTAACTATAATCCATCCTATTATGAAAAAAATTACACTTTATTTTTCTACAATTATATTGCTAGTTATTACTCACTTTAGTGCTGCTCAAACACCTCCTGACAATAATCTTCCATGCGATGCTATTGATTTAACTTCATATATTAATAATGACGGGAATTGTATAAATCAAATTTTATCTTTTAATGGATATGAAACCGATTCAAATGTAGGGAGTCCAAGTTGTGCAGCTCCAATAACTGGTGACTTATGGTATTCGTTTACAATGCCAGATACTGGAGCTATTAAAATTATAACCTCTTACGAATCTACAATTTATGACATTGCGATTGAATTATTTTATGGCGATGATTGTAATAGTTTAACATCTTTTGATTGCAACAATAATGGAAATCCTGATCGCGCAAATAGTGAATTTTTCCCTCAAATTGAAATTGTAAGGCCTGCTGGAAGCAAAGTTACATTTAGAGTATGGGATTTAGATGATTCGGGAGGTGGAGATTTTAATATTTGCCTTGCAAAGATTGATGTTCCCATAGTTGCTACGAATGACGAGTGTAGTTCACCTATAGACTTAAATTTAAACCTTAGCTGTTCTCCTGAAATAGGAACCAACTTCCAAGCCAGTACATCTGCTGAAGATCCTCCTTCATGTACTTCGCTTGAAGGCAATGACGTATGGTTTAAAATAGATATTGACAATCAAAAATTTTACGATATAGTTATTGAAACTTCAGAAGATGCTGGTTCAGCTTTTTTCGATACTGCCATCTCAGTTTATTCTGGTTCTTGCGGCAGTTTAACCGAAGAAGAATGCGATGATGACAGCGGAATTAATGGTTTTTCTAAATTAACTTTAACAAATCGAAGAAACGAAACACTTCTTATAAGAGTTTTCCCTTCTACCTATGAAGACCAAATCGGAACCTTTAATATTTGTGCCATAGCTACGGAATCCTTAGGAGTTGAAGGTCCTCTCCCTAACTTAAAAAACAATCTTACCTTATTCCCAAACCCTACAAAGGATATTGTTAATTTAAAATTCAACCAAATATCAGTTAGTACAGTAAGTATTACTATTTATAACATTCAGGGAAAATTAGCTTTAAAAACTGCTGGAACCATTCAAAACAATCGCACACAACTAAATATTTCCACTCTAAAAAGCGGAATGTATTTTATAAAAGTCAGCGACGGCAACGGCACTTCAACACGCAAACTAATTGTAAACTAAACCACTATGGACTGAAAGTCCATAGGTTTGTTACACGAGGGACTAAAGTCCCTCTTTTTACTCTA
>NZ_BAABCY010000084.1:0-4624 GCF_039539345.1 Snuella lapsa
GTCTCTGAACATTACACCCATTGAATCCAATCAACTATCTCTATGGGCGGCTTAAACAAGATTCACGTTAAATAAGTTTCCATAGTTTATTCTTTAGGGATGAATTTAAGAGAAACACCATTTATACAGTGACGCATACCAGTAGTATTTTTGGGGCCATCATTAAATACATGACCTAAATGACCACCACAGGTAGCACAGTGCTCTTCAGTTCTTATATAACCTAAATTGTTATCTGTCGAGAAAGCAACATTTCCTTTTATTTCTCTATCGAAACTCGGCCAGCCCGATCCCGAATCGTATTTATGTTCACTTTTAAATAGTGGTGTGTTACAACCCTTACAGACATAAATCCCTTTTCCATGATTATTATTAAGTGCACTTGAAAAAGCTTTTTCTGTTCCATGCTTTCTTAAAACATAAAATTCCATTTCGGTTAACTGAGCTTGCCATTCACTTTCAGATTTTACAACCTTAAAAGTTTCTTGTTTCTTTTTTTGAGCATTACCATTGCAATTAAATAGGAAAATAGTAAGTAATAAAATTATGAGTTTCTTCATTATTATATTTAATTTTGAATTTTGTTTTAAGTCGAAAAATACTAAAAAACTTATCATTAAAATGTAGTATTTTTTTTGGTGACAAATAAAAACAAAACTGTGTCTAAAAGTTAAAAGGAACGATTTTTGTACTTTTAAAATAAATAAAACAACTACTATGAAACTTAAACAAACGCTAGTAGCTTTGGGGGCAACGGGGATTATACTTTCCTGTGCAACCAATCCATTTACGGGCAAGAAAACCATGGCCTTGGTGCCTAATTCTCAATTATTTCCAACGGCTTTTCAAGAGTATGATAAGTTTTTGTCGGATCACAAAGTCGTAAAGGGGACTAGTGATGCTGCTATGATTAAGCGGGTAGGTGAACGTATTGCGGTAGCCGCCGAACGTTGGTTAAATGCCAATGGCCATGAAGGTTATTTAAAGGATTATAAATGGGAATATAATTTGGTGGATGATAAAACGGTTAATGCTTGGTGTATGCCTGGAGGGAAAATAGTTTTCTATACAGGTATTTTGCCTATAGCAGCTGGTGAAACAGGTGTTGCGGCCATTATGGGGCATGAGGTCGCACATGCGTTGGCTAACCACGGTCAGCAGCGTATGAGTGCTGGATTGGTGCAACAAGGTTTGGCAGTTGCAGGAAATGTTGCTATTAAGGATGAAAAATCCCGAAATGCATTTAATCAATATTATGGCGTGGGTTCGCAAGTAGGTGTTATGTTGCCGTTTAGTAGAGCCCATGAGACAGAAGCCGATAAAATTGGATTGTATTTAATGGCTATAGCAGGTTATAATCCAGATGAAGCCGCCGAGCTTTGGAAGCGCATGAAAGCAAATAGTGGGGGACAAGCCCCACCCGAAATTTTGAGTACGCACCCTTCAAACGATACGCGTATTGCTAATCTTCAAGCTTTGGCACCACAAGCAAAAGCAGAGGCTAAGAAATTTGGGATTACATCATTTAGAAAATAAATTAGTTGTAAATAAAAATATTTAGTTACTTTACAAGCTGCTCATAAAAAGAGCAGCTTTTTTTATGAAGAAACAACTTGTAAAAGGGAGTAAAAAGCTTCTTAATGCTTGGGCTTTTTACGATTGGGCTAACTCTGTTTATAGCTTGGTAATTTCTTCGGCAATATTTCCAATTTTTTATGGGGCACTGTTTAGGGTAGCCGATATAGAAAAAGTTAAGGTCTTTGGTGGCGAAATTTCAAGGGCGCCATTAATAAGTTATACAACTTCATTAGCTTTTGTTTTTATAGCATTGGTAACACCGCTAATTTCTGGTGTAGCCGATTATTTAGGGAATAAACGAATGTTTATGAAATTTTTCTGCTATTTAGGTGGTATATCATGTATTGGTTTATACTGGTTTTCTCTAGACCATATTTTATTTAGTCTGCTTTGTTATTTTTTTGGTTTGGTAGGTTTTTGGGTGAGTTTTGCAATTAATAATTCTTATTTGCCAGATATTGCATTTCCCGAACAACAAGACAGAATAAGTGCCAAGGGCTTCTCCTTGGGGTATGTTGGAAGTGTTCTACTTTTGCTATTCAATTTGGCAATGGTCATGAAACCTGACTTTTTTGGAATAACTACCGATGTAGGCGGAGCTGCCGAGATTAAAGCTATGAAATATTCGTTTGTTTCAGTGGGCGTTTGGTGGATTGTTTTTAGTCAGTATACATTTTATTATTTGCCTGTTGGAAATAAAAGGGAAAGCCCTAAGAAAAATATTGTCTTGAATGGTTTTAAAGAGTTAAGATTAGTTTGGGGCCAGTTAGGAAAAAACATGAAGTTAAAACGTTATTTAGGAGCGTTTTTTGTTTATAGTATGGCTGTGCAAACAGTAATGCTGATAGCTACTTATTTTGGAGAAGAAGAGATTGCGTGGGGAACAGATACTGAGCGTACAACGGGACTTATTGTTAGCATTTTGGTTATACAAGTAGTAGCGATAATAGGAGCAACTTTAACGGCTAAGGCTTCACGAGTTTTAGGAAACATAAGAACACTTATAATAATAAATGTTATATGGGCTATGATTTGTGTTTATGCTTATTTTCTAATAACGCCTATGGATTTTTATATTGCTGCAGGTTTGGTTGGTATTGTAATGGGAGGGATTCAGGCCTTGTCTAGGTCTACTTATTCCAAGTTTTTGCCTAAGACTACAGATACTACTTCATTTTTTAGTTTTTATGATGTAGCAGAAAAAATAGGAATCATCATTGGAACATTTTTATATGGTTTTATAGCGCAAATAACCGGAAGTATGAGAAACGCCATTCTATTTTTGTTTTTATTCTTCCTGATCGGAATATTTCTTTTGTTTAGAGTTCCTAAAGAAACAGAAAAAGCCTAAATTCTGAATAAAAATATATTCAGGATTTAGACTTTTTTACTTGAAGTAACCGTTTTGGTTTAAACCAGTTCGGTTTCTTGTTTCCTTAGATTGTTCGCTGCATTTACAATATTTTCCAGAGCTTTTTTAGTTTCTGGCCAATCCCGGGTTTTTAAACCACAATCGGGGTTTACCCAAATATGTTCTTTTGGTAGTACATTTTTTGCTTTCACCAGAAGTTGTTCAATTTCATCCAGGTTAGGTACGCGTGGTGAATGTATATCATAAACACCTGGGCCTATTTCGTTTGGATACTTAAAATTGACAAAAGCATCAAGTAGTTCCATTTCTGAACGCGAAGTTTCGATGGTGATGACATCAGCATCCATATCTGCAATACTCGCTATAATGTCATTAAATTCAGAATAACACATGTGGGTATGGATTTGCGTTTCATCTTTAACGCCACAAGCCGAAACTTTAAAGCCTTTAACAGCCCAGTTTAAATATTTGGCCCAGTCCTTTTTTCTTAGGGGTAAGCCTTCTCTAATAGCCGGTTCATCAATTTGTATCACCTTTAAACCATGCTTTTCTAGGTCAACGACTTCGTCTCTAATAGCTAAAGCTATTTGATTACAGGTGGTTTCTCTGGGTTGATCATTTCTCACAAAAGACCACTGCAAAATGGTAACAGGGCCTGTTAACATACCTTTTAAGGGTTTATCTGTTAAAGATTGAGCATAGGAAGACCACTTTACAGTCATAGGCTTTTCGCGTGATACATCACCAAACAGAATCGGTGGCTTAACACAGCGACTACCGTAGCTTTGAACCCATCCAAAACCACTAAAAGCAAATCCGTTTAATTGCTCTCCGAAATACTCGACCATATCATTACGCTCAAATTCACCATGTACAAGCACATCCAATCCGATATCTTCCTGAAATTTTACTGAGGTCTCTATTTCTTTAGCTATAAGCCCGTTGTATTCTGCTAGGGATAGAAGTCCCTTTTTATATTTGAGTCGCCAAGCCCTAACTTCCTTTGTTTGAGGAAATGAACCAATGGTGGTTGTTGGAAATAGAGGTAAATTAAGGGCTTGTTTTTGTTTGGCTTGTCTTACTTTAAAATTGCTTACGCGATGGGAATCAGACTCTTTTAGGTTTTTGATGCGTTCCTTAACGTTTTGGTTGTGAATCAATTTTGAACGTTTCCTGGTTAGGTTAGCCAGTTTATTTTCCTCATAGAGCGATAAATAAGTTTCGTTATCGGGTAACGAAAGGTTTTTAAGGGTGACTATTTCACCTAGTTTTTGCTTTGCAAAGGCTAGCCACTGCTTTATCTCTGTTGGTAAATTGACTTCAAGATCAAGATCATATGGTGTATGCAGTAATGAACAAGACGCCGAAACCCACAAGTTTTCTAAAGGGATCTTAGCTGCAGCTTTTTCTATGATTTTTAAAGATCCTTCAAAATCGTTTTTCCAAATGTTTCTTCCATCTATAAGCCCTAAAGATAATTTGGTATTAGCGTTGAAGTATTTAGATTCTAAAATGTCATCAAGCTGAAGTGGACATCTCACTAAATCCAGGTGCAATGTATCTACCGGTAGCTGAAGTGCCATTTCCAGGTTATCGCCATAACTGGACTTGCAACAAAAAATTGGACTTTAAGTTGAATGACTAAGCTGCTCGTTTATGGTTATACATATCTAA
>NZ_BAABCY010000085.1:0-68239 GCF_039539345.1 Snuella lapsa
TACACCACAAAACAACAACACTGGAAACCAAATGGTTACAACACGGAATATATCTACAACCTCTTCAAACTGCACAAAATACCCTACAAAAAGAAATTCCAGACCAAGCCAAAACGAATCATGAAAATTATACATATATATATATTGTATGTCTCTTTATATCCTATTATCTTTGCCAACTGAATTTAATTTATTTCAATGATAGATATAACATTGCCCGATGGAAGCATAAAGACGTTTGAAGCGAACGTTACTCCTATGGACGTAGCCAAGAGTATAAGTGAAGGATTAGCCCGAAACGTGATTTCGGCAAGTTTTAATGGTAACACCATTGAAACGGTTACACCATTAACAACTAATGGTTCTTTAATACTTTATACATGGAATAATGATGAAGGTAAAACCGCTTTCTGGCACTCGTCTGCACACGTTTTAGCACAAGCTATTGAAGAGTTATACCCAGGAGCTAAGCTAACTATTGGCCCCGCTATTGAAAACGGCTTTTATTATGATGTAGATTTTGGAACACACAGCGTTTCTGAAAAAGACTTTAAAGCCATTGAAAATAAAATGTTAGAAATTGCTCGAGGAAAGCATGATTTTAAAATGCGTTCAGCAAGTAAATCAGAGGCTTTGGAGTTATATAAAAATAACGAATACAAGACTGAGTTAATAGAAAACCTTGAAGATGGCACAATTACATTTTGCGATCATTCAACGTTCACAGACTTATGTCGTGGAGGCCATATTCCAAACACAGGCATTATTAAAGCTGTAAAAATCTTATCGGTAGCTGGAGCCTACTGGCGAGGAAATGAAAATAATCCTCAGTTGACCCGAGTTTATGGTATTTCTTTTCCTAAGCAAAAGGAACTTACAGAATACTTAAACCTATTAGAAGAAGCAAAAAAACGAGATCACAGAAAACTAGGAAAAGAGCTAGAACTGTTTACTTTTTCCCAAAAGGTTGGACAGGGCTTACCCTTATGGCTCCCAAAAGGTGCTGCACTTCGTGAACGGTTAGAAAACTTTTTGAAAGCAGCTCAAAAAAAAGCTGGTTATGAAATGGTAGTAACACCACACATTGGTCAAAAAGAACTATATGTCACTTCTGGTCACTATGCTAAATATGGAGAAGATAGTTTTCAACCAATACACACACCAAAAGAGGATGAAGAGTTTTTGTTAAAACCAATGAATTGCCCACATCATTGTGAAATATACAAAAACAGTCAATGGTCGTACAAAGACCTTCCAAAGCGTTATGCAGAATTTGGAACAGTATACCGTTATGAACAAAGCGGGGAATTACATGGCTTGACTCGTGTAAGGGGCTTTACGCAAGATGACGCACATTTATTTTGTATGCCTGAGCAATTAGATCAAGAATTTAAAAATGTTATAGACCTAGTACTTTATGTTTTTGGGTCATTAGGTTTTGAAAACTTCACGGCTCAAGTATCACTAAGGGATCCTGAAAATCCTGAAAAATATATAGGTTCAATCGAAAATTGGGAAAAGGCAGAACAAGCAATAATAAATGCTGCAAAAGACAAAGGTTTAAATTACGTAATAGAAACCGGTGAAGCCGCGTTTTATGGTCCCAAATTAGATTTTATGGTTAAAGACGCATTGGGAAGGCGTTGGCAATTAGGCACCATTCAAGTAGATTATAACTTACCTGAACGGTTTGACCTAACATACAAAGGTAGTGACAATGAGCTACATAGACCCGTAATGATACATCGTGCTCCCTTTGGAAGTATGGAACGCTTTGTTGCTCTTTTATTAGAACACACAGGTGGGAATTTCCCTCTTTGGCTAATGCCAACACAAGCTATTATCCTATCAATTAGCGAGAAATACGAAAAATACTCCGAAAAAGTTTTAAATTTGCTAGAAAATAACGAAATTCGCGCCCTTGTAGACCATAGGAATGAAACTATTGGAAAGAAGATTCGGGAAGCCGAAATGCAAAAACATCCTTATATGATTATTATAGGAGAGCAAGAAGAGAAGGAAGGGAAAGTAACTGTGCGTCGACATGGTGGTGAAGATTTAGGAATGATCTCAGTTGAGGAGTTCTCTAAAATAATAACAACAGAAATAAGCAATACGCTAAAAACATTTTAAAATAAAGTTTAATTAAAAAAATAAAGCCATAGCAATTCGAAGAAGAAGACAACCCTCAAGAAGGGTAGAACAAGAGGATAAACACAGAATTAACTCTAAGATCACATCGCCAAGCATTCGTCTTGTTGGAGACAATGTTGAAGTTGGTATTTATGATACTCGTAATGCTTTAAAAATAGCTGACGAGCAAGGTTTAGATCTTGTCGAAATTTCACCTAAAGCAGATCCACCTGTTTGTAAGGTTATGGATTACAAAAAGTTTCTATACGAACAAAAGAAACGGGATAAGGCTTTAAAATCGAAAGCGACCAAGGTTGTTGTTAAAGAAATTCGTTTTGGCCCTCAAACCGATGACCACGACTACGAATTTAAAAAGAAACATGCCGAAAAGTTCCTTAAAGAAGGAGCCAAACTTAAAGCATTTGTATTCTTTAAAGGACGTTCGATAATATTCAAAGAGCAAGGTCAAATATTGTTGCTTCGTTTAGCTCAAGATCTTGAAGAGTATGGAAAAGTTGAACAAATGCCAAAATTAGAAGGTAAACGTATGACAATGTTCATAGCCCCTAAAAAATAAATAATGCTGAAATCTTCAGCACAAAAATAATTAAGCGAAGTAATTAAAACTAGGAGAAGAAGATGCCTAAAATGAAAACTAAATCCAGTGCCAAAAAACGTTTTAAGTTAACAGGTACAGGTAAGATTAAAAGAAAGCACGCTTTTAAAAGTCACATCTTAACAAAGAAGTCTAAAAAGCGTAAACTTGCTCTAACTCATGATACATTAGTACATAAGTCGGACGAGGATAATGTTAAAACCATGTTACGTTTAAAGTAACACCGTTTTAACCGGTTAAATAAATTTACAAACCCTGGAGTTAGGCAACAAAAGAATTCAAAATTCGGAATTCAAAATTTAGAATTAATGGATCGCCTACTACAAAAAAATTAAAAATTATGCCAAGATCAGTAAATTCTGTAGCAAAAAGAGCCAGAAGAAAAAAGGTTCTTAAACAAGCTAAAGGCTACTTTGGAAGACGTAAAAACGTTTGGACAGTAGCTAAAAATGCGGTTGACAAAGCGATGCAATACTCGTATAGAGACCGTAGAAACAAAAAGAGAACATTCCGTGCTTTATGGATCACGCGTATTAACGCTGGAGCCAGAGAACATGGTTTATCTTATTCTCAATTCATGGGATTATTAAAAGCTAACAATATCGAATTAAACCGTAAGGTTTTAGCTGATTTAGCTATGAACAATCCTGAGGCTTTTAAAGCTGTAATAGAGAAAGTAAAATAAGGCGTTCCGCCTATTGTAAAACATATTATATTCGCTTAATAAAAATCCGGTTCTTCATTGAATCGGATTTTTTTTGTGCCCAAATTTTCAGTTTATTTTAACAGTAGAACCAAGCGCAACTAACTATCTTTAACCCAAACTAAAATACACAATCTAATGAATCGTATCCATATTATTACCCTCTTGTTTATCACTCTTTCTATTAATGCTTTTGGCCAAGAAAAAGAAACGGCTTGGGATGTTTCAAACCCCAAAGGCGAATGGGGTTTTAAAACTTTAGAATTGTCTACTAATGAAGGAACTTGGATGAATTTAGATGTAAGCCCCGATGGTAAATTTATCGTTTTCGACATGCTAGGCGATATCTATAAACTAAGCATAAATGGAGGGAAAGCAGAGGCACTGAGAGAAGGGTTACCCTTTGAAGTTCAACCACGCTTTAGCCCAAATGGCAAATATATTTCGTTTACCAGTGATGCTGGCGGTGGGGATAATATATGGGTTATGAATGCAGATGGTAGCAATGCAAAACAAATTACCAAAGAAGATTTTAGATTATTGAACAATGCTATTTGGACGCCGGATAGCCAATACCTCATTACTCGTAAACATTTTACCTCAAGCCGCTCATTAGGAGCTGGAGAATTATGGATGTACCATAAAACAGGTGGCAGCGGTATACAATTAACCAAACGTAAAAATGATCAACAGGATGTTAATGAGCCCTGCATTTCTCCTAATGGAAACTATTTATATTATAGTGAAGATGTTTATCCTGGAGGCGCATTTGAATACAACAAAGACCCAAATAGCCAAATCTATGTCATAAAAAGATATGACATGACCACAGGAAAGATCGAAACCATAACTGGAGGACCAGGCGGAGCTGCTAGACCACAAATTTCTAGAGATGGCAAAAAGCTAGCATTTATTAAACGTATTAGAACCCAAACGGTATTATATATTCATGATCTAGAAACTGGTGAAGAATGGCCCATTTATGACCAACTCAATAAAGACCAACAGGAGGCTTGGGCTATTTTTGGTGTTTATCCAAATTTTGCCTGGTTACCAAACAATGAAGACATTATTATATGGTCTGGAGGAAAAATAAATAAAATAAATACGAGCTCATTACAAGTATCCCCTATCCCCTTTCACGTTGATGCTAAAATAAAAATTGCCAAAGCTCTGGAATTTAATAGTCCGGTAGCTCCCGATACCTTTGAAGCCAAAGTTATAAGACATGCCATTACCTCACCTGATAAAAAAACAATAGTCTTTAATGCTCTTGGTTATCTCTGGATCCAAAAACTACCCAACGGTAAACCAAAACGATTAACCAGTGGAAAAGACTTTGAGTTTGAACCTTCCTTTTCTCCTGATGGCAAGAATATTGTTTATGTTACTTGGAACGATAAAAACCTTGGTGCTATTTATAGCCTATCTGTTAATGGAGATAGTATTGTAAAACTTTCAACAGAAAAAGGGATTTACAGAAATCCCTCATATTCAAATAACGGTGCACATATTGTTTATAGAAAAGAAGCTGGAAATAACGAACAAGGAAGAACATTTTCTAAAAACCCAGGCCTATATACCATGAACGCTGATGGCTCCAATATAAAATTAATTTCTAAAGCTGGAGACTACCCTGTTTACACTATAGATGATTCCCGAATTATATATCAAACTGGAGGTTCCTTTATGGGGTCCCTAACAAAAGAATTAGTAAGTGTAGACATTAATGGTTTCGATAAACTCACGCTTGTAAAATCCAAACACGGCAACAGATTAGTACCAAGCCCTGACGGTAATTGGTTAGCATTTATACATTTGCATAAGGTTTACATGGCTCCAATGCCTAAATCTGGTCAGACACTGGATATTACTGATAAGACCAAATTCATTCCGGTTACACAACTATCAAAAGATGCAGGTATTAACCTGCATTGGTCTAGAGATAGTAAAACTCTCCACTGGACATTAGGCAACACATATTATTCGGCCGAAGCCAAGGAAGGTTCCAAACTTGTTGAAGATGGTATAAAAATAAATTTAGAAGTAAAAACAGATAAACCTGAAGGATTAATTGCTTTTAAGGGCGCTACTATTATAACCATGGAGGGAGATGAAGTCATTGAAAACGGCACCATTCTAGTCAAGGATAATAGAATTAAAGCCATTGGAAAAGCTTCAGGTGTTAAAATCCCTGCTAATGCTAAAGTTTATAATGTAACAGGAAAAACCATTATGCCTGGCATTGTAGATGTTCATGCACATATTGGAGGATTTCGATATGGTTTAACCACACAAAAGCACTGGCAATTTTATGCCAATTTAGCTTATGGTGTAACTACTGCTCACGACCCATCTGCACATACAGAAACGGTATTCACTTTATCTGAATTACTTAAAAACGGTAGCTTGGTTGGCCCTCGTCTCTACTCTACTGGCTTTATTTTATATGGAGCAGATGGTGATTTTAAAGCAGTTATAAACAATTTAGATGATGCCCGTTCTTCTATTAGGCGTACTAAGGCATTTGGTGCACTTTCTGTAAAGAGTTACAATCAACCTAGGCGTGAACAGCGTCAACAGGTCATTCAAGCCGCTCGTGAAGAAGGTATTTTTGTTGTTCCCGAGGGTGGCTCTACTTTTTATCATAATATGACCATGATTATGGATGGTCACACGGGAGTGGAACACAACATACCAGTAGCTCCCATCTATAAGGATGTTTTAGAACTTTGGAGTCATAGTAATACTGGTTATACACCAACACTTATAGTAAACTATGGTGGTCTTAATGGTGAATACTATTGGTACCAAAAAACTAATGTATGGGAGAATGAAAAACTCTTAAAATATACACCTAGAGGTATTATTGATTCTCGTTCCAGACACCGTACCATGGTTCCAGATGAAGAGTACACTAATGGTCATATTTTAGTTTCTGAAACCTGTAAGGCTTTAAGCGACGCTGGAGTGAAGGTTAATTTAGGGGCTCATGGCCAGTTACAAGGTCTAGGAGCCCATTGGGAATTATGGATGCTCCAACAAGGAGGTATGAGTAATCATGAAGCTCTGAAAGCCGCTACTATCAATGGAGCTAAGTACATTGGAGCTGGCAATGATATTGGTTCCCTTAAAGTTGGCAAACTAGCCGATTTAATCGTTATGGATAAGAACCCTTTAGAGGACATCAAAAATTCCGAAAGTATTATTTACACAATGATTAATGGGCGTTTATACGATACAGAAACCATGAATGAAATAGGCAATTACTCAAAAAAACGCGACAAGTTTTATTGGGAAAACAACAAATACAACCAAGCCTTTCCCTGGCATGAGGAAAGTGAAAGTTTTACCATACCAGGTTGTGGCTGTCATGTGGGTTCTCACTAAAAATAAAGCCTAAAAGGAAGTGTTCTATGAGGGTGTTTTAATAACAACTGAATGCTTCCTTTTATATTTTTTTATACTCCATATGCAGTAACAACCAAGCTTCTTGCACCTCCGTAATCTCTGTGCTCGCATAAATAAATACCTTGCCAAATTCCTAAATTGAGCTTACCTCTTGTAATGGGGATTTGTACAGAGGCCCCTAAAATTGAGGCCTTGATATGTGCCGGCATATCATCAGCTCCTTCATAAGTATGTTCATAATAAGGAGCGTTTTCTGGAACCATTTCATTAAAGTGGCGTTCAAAATCATTTCTAACCGTATAATCGGCATTTTCATTAATTGTTAAACTTGCAGACGTATGCTTTATAAATACCTGCAACTGCCCCATTGCAATTTGATTTAACTCTGGAGTACTCTCTAAAACCGTATCTGTTATTAAGTGAAATCCCCTTGGATATGGCTGTAACTTTATTTCTCTTTGAAACAACTTCATACTTTATTGCTTTATCCTCTTATTGTATATTGTTCCAAAATTGCACAATTAATCTTTAACTACCTTAAAATATTCATAATAAGTTAATATGAAACAAATTGCCATGTCAATTGATAAATTTAAATTTGTGCCTTAATTAGTTTATATGAATTTATCCCAAGTAAAATTAGTTGTGACCGACATGGACGGCACCTTATTAAATTCCAATCATGAAGTTAGTTCCCGTTTCTTTGAACTTTTTAAAAAAATGAAAACTCATGATATTCTCTTTGTTGCTGCCAGTGGACGTCCATATTATGGCATAGTAACCAAATTTGACACAATAAAAGATGACATGATTATTGTAGCCGAAAATGGCGGCCTAGTGGTTAAAAACGGCAACACACTTCTTTCAAACCCCATAAAGAAAGATAATTTATCGGAAATCACTGGTCTGGTAGCTTCATTAAGCAATGTACATCCTGTGTTCTGCACCAAACAAAAAGCTTATGTAATGAGTAAATCTAAACCGCTTTTAGATTTATTATCGGAATATTATGCTTGTTATGAATTAATTGAAACGCCCGAATACATTGATGAAGACATCTACAAAATAGCATTGTTTCATGAAGAAAACTCTGAAAAACACATATACCCTCATGTTAAACACCTAGAGTCTAACTTTAAGATAAAAATCTCCGCAAACCATTGGGTAGACATTTCTGAAAACATTGCCAATAAAGGGCATGCTGTTAATTTAATACAGAACATGTATAACATAAAAGAGGAAGAAACCATGGTTTTTGGCGATTACAACAATGATCTTGAAATGCTTGAAACGGCATACTTTAGCTATGCCATGCAAAATGCCCATCCAAAAGTAAAGTCTGTCGCACGCTTTGAAACTAAAAGTAATAACGACTTTGGTGTCGAACATATTTTGCATAAACTCCTACTTGATAAAGAAAAACTGGTCACAGAGTAGCCTTTAAAATTATTCGAAAAGATTACGCAACCTTTTTCATTTTTTTTCATCTTATAGTATAAACTAAATATTATTTAAGAATGAAGCGTACTTTTTTAATTGTATTATCCTTTACCTTTCTATTAACTGGTTGCTCGGTTAATACTAGCGACGAAAATAACAATCAGGTATATAGGTACTTGTGGCATTTGGTAAATGTTACTGGTGGTATTTCTGGTGTAGATGAGCAATTTTCGTTAGACACAGTTGTTTGGGTTTTTGACGAAGTAAACGGTAAGATTACGGTTACTAATTCAAATGACGATCCCGAGAAGGAGGATGGCTTGGATTCGGGCGTATACGATTTCTCAATTCAAACTATTGACGGTAATACTTTCTTGACTGTAGGCAATACAGAAATAGGAGGCATAACTTTCCCTTCTCTAGAAGAAATGATTCTTAATGAAAATGAGACGTCTTCAGGCCCTGGTTCAGATGGTTTTATATATAACTTTCAACGAACTGTAGAAGTTGTTCAATAAAACATATTAGGTTTTCTGCTTCTTTTTTCGAGCTGCTGGAAATAATACATTATTTAATATCAAACGATACCCGGGAGAAGTTGGATGTAAATCAAGTTCTGTCTTAGCGTCACCAACACGATGTTGATAGTCTTCCGGGTCATGCCCTCCATAAAAGGTAAAAAAACCTTTTCCCTTTATGCCATGGATGTACTTAGCCTCCCCATTCGATTTGTTTTCCCCCATTATCAATACATTCGATTTTATTTCATCTCTTGTAAATGCAGTGGTTTGTCCCATAAAACCTTTAACCAAAGCTGTATGGTTTTGGCATAGCATGGTAGGTATAGGATCCCATTTTGCTGAAAATTCCATAAGCGTAAAATAATCGGTAGTTCTGGAAATCATTGAACGTTTCCTAGTCATATCTATTGAAGAAAACTCATAAACCGTTGGGCTTTGCTCTAATGTAAAATCTCTAAAAGCAAAGGTTTTACTATAATCGATCTTGTTTTGGTAACCTGGATCACTACCATCACCGTCGAACATAGGTTCACAAATGTCAACACCTTCGGCAGACAAAGCGATATCAAAACTATCCGTTGCACTACACATCGCAAACATAAAACCTCCTCCAACAACGTAATCCCTAATCTTTAAAGCCACATCGAGCTTTTCTTGTGACACTTTACTATAACCTAACTTTGAAGCTAATGCTTCGGCATCTTTCTTTTCTTGAATATACCATGAGGTAGCTCTGTAAGTCCCATAGAACTTTCCATATTGCCCGGTAAAATCCTCATGGTGCAAATGTAGCCAGTCAAATAATAACAAACCATCATTTAACACTTCTTCATCATAAACGGTTTCATAAGGAATCTCTGCGTATTGTAGTACCATTGTAACAGCATCATCCCAAGGCAACTTACCCTTAGGCGTGTAAACAGCTATTTTAGGCGCCTTTTCCAAAACAACTGCTTCCATATTTTGGCTGGGACTGCTAACATGTTCTAAAATACTTTCGGCTTCACTGTTTGAAATGACTTCAAAGGATACGCCTCTAATTTGACACTCCTGTTGTATTTCTGCTATATCTGGTAGCAAAAATGAACCTCCACGATAATTCAGCAACCACTTTACTTTTAACTGCTTATTTAATGTCCAATAGGTAACACCATAAGCTTTTAAATGGTTTTTCTGACTTTCAGCATCCATTGGAATAAGCAAATATGATGCAAACGTATTAATTGATAGGAATACAAATAATATGATAACCAAAGGTTTTTTCATAGACCGAAAGGTAATCAAATTTATCTTGAGTTAAAATTCTTTAAAGAATATTCTATGATTAAAATGGTACATCGGAGTCATCATCTTCATTAAATGCACTTCCAAAAGCTTGATCCGGACTTGCTGTAAAATTGTCTGATGACTTAAACGGGTCATCATTATCGCCTGCGTTCATTTTACTATGGAACTCAAACGGTGAATCAAAGTCATCCAAATTATCAAACTTACCTAAGTGCCCAAGGAATTTCAATCGAATATTTTCTAAACCTCCATTCCTATGCTTTGCTATTATAAATTCTGCTTGACCTTCTGTTGGTGATCGCTCATCGTCATCCCATTCTTCAATTTTGTAATACTCAGGTCTATAAATAAACGATACAATATCTGCATCTTGTTCTATCGCACCAGATTCACGTAAATCTGACAATAATGGACGTTTACTGCCTCCACGTGTTTCAACAGCACGAGATAGCTGTGACAGTGCAATAACGGGAACCATTAATTCTTTTGCTAGAGCTTTAAGGTTTCTGGAAATCATCGAAATCTCCTGCTCACGGTTACCTCCATGACTATTACCACCAGTCATTAGCTGTAAATAATCGATAATAATTAACTTAATACCATGCTGGGAAGATAGCCTTCGAGCCTTTGCTCTTAGATCGAATATGGAAAGAGATGGTGTATCATCTATGTATAAAGGTGCTTTTTCCAAGCCTTTAACTTTTACATTAAGTTGTTCCCATTCATGTTTTTCCAATTTTCCTGTACGCAACTTTTCTGAAGACAAACCTGTTTCGCTTGAAATTAGTCGGGTAATCAATTGAACAGAAGCCATCTCTAATGAGAAAAAAGCCACTGGTATATTTTGGTCGACCGCTATATTCCTTGCCATAGACAGGGTTAATGCCGTTTTACCCATACCGGGACGTGCCGCAACAATAATTAAATCGGATGGTTGCCATCCTGAAGTTAATTTATCTAGCTTATCGAACCCCGTGGGAATACCACTGAGTCCTTCTTTATTGGAAATCTCTTCAATTTTTTTCTTAGCCTGAATAACCAGTTCCTGGGCTGTTTCACTAGATTTTTTAATATTACCTTGGGTAACTTCGTATAATTTTGCTTCGGCATTATCCAGCAGATCAAAAACATCCTTAGTTTCATCGTAAGCTTCTTCAATGATTTCGCTAGAAATCTTAATTAAACTACGTTGAATAAATTTTTGCAAAATAATACGAGCATGAAACTCTATATGCGCTGATGACGATACCTTTTGTGTCAAAGAAATGAGGTAAAAATCCCCTCCAACCAATTCTAGCTTGCCATTTTTCTTTAACTGCGTTGAAACAGTTAATAAGTCTATAGGTTCACTGTTTTCGAACAACTGAAAAATAGCTGCAAATATATGTTGATGTCCTTCTTTGTAAAAAGCTTCTGGATTTAATATATCAATAACCTCATCAACGCCTTTCTTATCGATCATCATCGCTCCCAGCACAACCTCTTCAATATCAATGGCTTGCGGGGGGATTTTCCCTTTTTCGAGATTAATTATGGTGCTTTTATCAACTTTGTATCCTTGAATTTGGCTGGGTTGTTTCATGACTACGAATGTAATTAAAATGAAAATGTTTTTAAGATAAAGCTGGTTATCATTGTTAACCATTCATTAACAATATAGCTGTTAATAAATTACAAATATTGTGAATAACTACAAAAAAAATCTGAAGCTATATGCTTCAGATTTTAAGATGATATGATTTTAAAAGGCTTAGCCTTTATAGACTCCCATTTGAACATATTTATCCATACGTTGGGACACTAAATCTTTTGGTGATAAGTTTTTTAATGCCTCATAATTTTTCAAAATAGTATTCGCTACAGTTTTAAATGTCTTCTCTCTATCTCTATGGGCTCCTCCTAGAGGCTCCTTGATTATTTCATCTACTAATTTTAGTTTTTTCATATCGCTTGCTGTTAGCTTTAATGCTTTGGCAGCTTGCTCTTTATATTCCCAACTATGCCAAAGAATGGATGAGCACGACTCTGGGGAAATAACAGAATACCATGTATTTTCCAACATAAGCACTCTATCTCCAACACCAATACCTAAGGCTCCACCCGATGCACCTTCTCCAATTACAATGGTTATTACAGGCACTTTTAAACGAGTCATCTCTAAAATATTTCTGGCAATAGCTTCTCCTTGACCTCTTTCTTCTGCTTCAAGCCCGGGGTAAGCCCCTGGAGTATCCAAAAGGGTTACTACTGGTATACCAAACTTCTCGGCCGATTTCATTAATCGCAAAGCTTTTCTATAACCTTCAGGATTTGCCATTCCAAAATTTCTATATTGGCGTGTTTTAGTATTATATCCTTTCTGTTGTCCTATAAACATAAAGCTTTGATCTCCTATTTTTCCAAGACCACCAATCATTGCTTTATCATCCTTAAAACTTCTATCACCGTGCAACTCTAAAAAAGAATCTCCGCAAATGGCTCTTATATAATCTAATGTATACGGTCTATCTGGATGCCTAGACAACTGTACGCGTTGCCATGGTGATAAATTTTTATAGATCTCTTTCTTAGTGTCTGTAAGCTTTTTTTCAATCTGCGCACAAGTTTCGGAAACATCTACATCGCTTTCTTCTCCTATCACTTTACATTTTTGCAATTGCTGCTCTAAGTCCTTTATTGGAAGTTCAAATTCTAAATATTCCATAAGAATTTATGTTATTAGCTATTAATTTGGTTAGCGTACAAATATAAAAACTTTAATTATGATACACTGCTAAGATTCTTTTCTTTTTAATATTCTTGTGTTTTTTAAAATAGCATTCAAGAATACTGTACCAATAATAATAGAGGCACCATAGTAAAACATTGGGCTCATTTTTTCTTTTTCTGGAAAGAGAATAATGGCTATTATAATACCATAAACTGGTTCTAAATTATAGGTTAAAACCACTGTATAAGGACTTATATACTTCATTATTTGCACGGCTGCTATAAATGCATAGGCCGTGCAAATGGATGCTAGAATAAAAAGATAGCCAAAATCAGCTTTACTGATATTAAAAAAATTCCAGGAAAATCCATCACCAAAGAGCAGTATAAAAATAGAAATGAAAATTACGCCACTTAAAAACTCATAAAAAGAAATAACCGTTGCTGTATGCTGTTTTAAAAAATGTCCATTAAGGACAGCAAACAATGAGGACAAAAAGGCAGAACTAATACCTAAAACAATACCCGTTACGTATTTTATTTCGCTTTGGGTTATTATATAAACACCTATTACAACAAGAACTCCAAGAAAAATTTCATACCCAACAATACGTCTTCTATAAACAATGGGTTCTATAAATGAAGCAAAAAATGCTCCTGTTGAAAACATTGCTAATGCAATGGATACGTTGGCTTCGTCAATAGAGCCAAAAAATGTGATCCAATGCAAGGCTATGATAACACCTGCCACGGACAGCCTTAAAATAGCTTTTGGAGTAATTTTTATTTTAACCTTAGCAACCTTAACATAGATTAACATAATTAACGAAGCAATTAGCATTCTATACCATACTAAATCGATTGCCTTAATACTAATCAATTCTCCTAAAATAGCCGTAAATCCGGCTATAAAAACCAAAAAATGAAGATGCAAAAAGTTTTTAAGCTTAGGCTTATTGTGAAGCAATCTATTCATTTTAACTTACTCTTTTAAGCCCTAACTCTGTTAAAAGGCTTAGTCTAAATTCAGTTCTCCTTATTAAGCTATTAATACACTAAATACTTAAGTCAATTTTATGATTAATTTCATAATTACCCTAGCGTTTGGCTTTTATTAAGAGATAAATAGCCAAAATTCCAAAAATAACATTAGGAAACCATACAGCTATTAATGGAGGGAAATCTGACTGTTCTGCCATCACGCCAAAGATCTTATCAAAAAACACGAACACCATGGCAATACAAATACCTACGGCCAAATTGACTCCCATTCCTCCACGGCGTTTAATGGAGGAAACGGCTACGGCGATAATGGTTAAAATAAATACAGAAACTGGCAAGCTCCATTTCCTATAAAGGACTAGTTTATACCGTCCTACATTCGATGAGCCACGAGCTTCCTCTTTATCTATAAAACTTTTTAACTCAGAATATTGTTTGATTTCGGCAGCATAGATAACAGGCGTAAGATCATCTACATCAAAAGCGTACAGGGTATCTTTTCTTCTAACTATTTCCAAACTATCCGCTCCTTCTTTAACAATACGCTTTACGTAATCGGTTAATCTGTAAGTGGAGTCTTTTTCAATATATTTAATCGTTCTTGCCTTCTCTTTGTAAACTAATTTATTGTCTTTATAGTGTTCAAGTGTAAAGTCTCTCCCCTCCTTATTTTTTATGTTAAAACTACTAACGTAAATAATATCGTTATCATTAATTTGCCTAAATACGTTAGTGTTTTGTACAGCGCTCCTACCTTTTCTAAAATATTTATAGCTAAAATCATTAAATCCTTTACTTGCTTTGGGGGCTAAATACATGCCCAATACCAAAGACAAAATCCCAACAAAAAAAGCACCTATCAAATAAGGACGTAAAAACCGTGTAAATGAAACTCCTGAACTTAAAAACGCTATAACCTCTGTATTATTGGCTAACTTTGATGTAAACCAAATAACCGATAAAAACAAAAATAATGGAAATAAAAGATGGGCAAAATAAATGGTAAAGTCCCAAAAATACAGCATCACTTCACCAAATGGGACCTCATTTTCTAGGATTTTACCAATCTTCTCGGCTAAATGGACTGTTATTCCAATCGGAATAAACAGCAATAGCATCATGAAAAATGTAAACAAATAACGTTTTAAAATGTACCAATCTAAAATTTTCACACGTTTAAATTTTAGTTAATTAATTATCTTATTTATATTAATTACAAACGTTTATCCATTTGTTTCACCATTTTATCTTTCCATTCTCTAAAATCACCTGCTAATATATGTTTTCTAGCTTCACGAACCAACCATAAATAAAAACCTAGATTATGTATGGTAGCTATTTGCTTACCTAACAACTCGTTAACAGTAAACAAATGTCTTAAGTAAGCTTTACTGTACTCGGTATCTACAAATGTTATGCCCATTTCGTCAATGGGAGAAAAATCGTCTTCCCATTTTTTGTTTTTAATATTTATTGTTCCATGTGCAGTAAACAACATACCATTTCTAGCATTTCGTGTAGGCATCACACAATCGAACATATCTACACCTAACGCAATATTTTCTAAAATATTGATAGGCGTTCCTACTCCCATTAAATAACGTGGTTTGTCTTCTGGCAAAATACTACATACTACATCGGTCATAGCATACATCTCCTCGGCAGGCTCTCCAACCGACAAGCCTCCAATAGCATTAGCAACAGCACCTGCATTGGCTATATACTCTGCAGATTGCATACGCAAATCTTTATAAGTACTTCCCTGAACTATTGGAAAAAAAGCTTGACCATAATCATACTTCAATGGTGTTTTTTCTAAATGGGCAATACAACGATCCAACCAACGATGCGTCATATGCATTGATCGTTTTGCATAATTATAATCACACGGGTATGGAGTACACTCGTCGAAGGCCATAATAATGTCTGCTCCAATACTTCTCTGTATTTCCATTACATTTTCTGGAGTAAATACATGATAGCTTCCATCTATATGGGATTTAAACTTAACTCCTTCTTCTTTAATTTTTCTATTAGATGATAATGAATAAACTTGATACCCTCCAGAATCAGTTAAAATATTTCTATCCCAATTCATAAATTTGTGTAGGCCTCCTGCCTTTTCTAAGATTGGGGTTTGGGGTCTTAAATATAAATGGTAAGTGTTACCCAATATAATATCTGGGTTTATTTCATCTTTAAGTTCACGCTGATGAACTCCTTTTACAGAAGCTACGGTTCCAACAGGCATAAAAATTGGTGTTTCTATAACACCATGATCTGTCGTTATTTTTCCTGCTCTTGCCTTACTTTGTGAATCTTTAGCTTTTAATTCAAATTTCATGTATATCTATTTATCATGTCTTTAATCTATACGCCATTTTACATTATTAAGTGAGCCAATCGTTAAACATGATCTGGTATAATTCACTTTAAAATTTAAAGACAATCGTTGGCAAATATAATTACTATAAACTATATGAAATGTTATAAAAAGAAAATAATATTGCTTTGGCAACGTTTTTGATTAATGTATTACCAATAAAAAAAATACTATTATGAAACATCCCATTTTTATTTTACTACTCCTAGTAGCCATTCCTACTTCTGTAATATCCCAAACGGCTCATGGCTTTGGCTTTAAAGCCGGTTTAAACTACAATGCCAATGGAGATTATTTTGAATCCATTGGTAGCAATGCAAAACACCCTGATAGAAATATAGGATACAACTTTGGATTGTTTGGAAAAATAGGAAACCAGGTCTATTTTAAGCCTGAAGTTGTTTTTACAAAAACAAAAAGTGATTATAATGATGATAGCTTTAGCATGCAAAAACTAGATGCCCCATTGCTTGTAGGTTTAAAAGTTATAGGGCCTGTTAGTGTTTTTGGCGGCCCTGCTTTGCAGTACATTTTGGATACCGAATTTGATGGTATATCTATTAATGACATTGAAAACGAATTTTCTGTTGGATTAAATTTTGGTATCGGCCTTAACTTTAAAAAGATTGGTTTAGATGTAAGATATGAACGTGGTTTTAGCGATAATGAAGCGAGCTTTTTAAACAATAATAATATTGGTACAAGCCGATTAGATGCAAGACCCGATCAGCTTATTTTAAGTTTATCTTTTATTTTATAGATATCGTTTCCTTTAAACCTTGATTACCTAGTTAGCATAAGCCATTTGAATAGTAGTTTACAGCTATTTAAATGGCTTATTTATCAGACCAAACTGCCAGTTCATTTCCTGATGGGTCTAAAAAATGAAACCTACGCCCTCCGGGAAATGAAAATATATCTTTAGAAAGCCTTCCTTTAACTTCTAGTATTTTTGCTTTTATCGCATCTAAATCTTCATGGTAGAGTACCATCAACGCGCCATTAACGATCTCTCCTTTTGTTCTCTCAAAACCGCCTTCTAAGCCACTATTTGAAAATGCTACATAGTCAGGGCCGTAATCTGTAAAATCCCAACCAAAAGCTTGGCTATAAAACGTTTTTATTGTTTCAAGATTTGTTGCTTTAAACTCTACATAGTTGATTTTATTGTTTTTAACCTCCATCTACAAATAATCTTTATTCGTTTTGTTAAGTAACTGAAATTTACAAAAAACAAAGGATTTCTTAAAACGAAATATCCCGGAGTCAGAACCATGAAGAATTCTTTTCGATTATACATTTAATATCTATAACCAGAAAAACATCCCGAATGGCTTAAATTCACTATATTTAATATCTAACAACTTATTATTATAAATACATTACATCCAATAAGAAACGCTAAACAACCAACAAAATGGACACAGAAAACACAAATCAAGTAACCCCGTCTAAAATCATGCAAATAGGCATGGGCTTTTGGGCCTCAAAAACCCTTTTATCGGCTGTTAATATGGGGCTGTTCACACATTTAGCAAATGGTTCGCTAACAGGTGAGGCAATTCAAGAAAAATTAGGATTGCACAAAAGATCTCTTTTTGATTTTTTAGACACCCTGGTAGCTCTAGGGTTCTTAAAACGTACTGGAATTAAAGAGAATGCGTTGTATAGCAATTCGGAAGATACAGATATGTTTTTAGATAAAAACAAATTAAGCTATATAGGAGGCATTTTAGAAATGTCCAACAATCGATTATACCCATTTTGGAACGATTTGGAAACATGTTTAAAAACTGGTAAGCCTCAAAACGAAACAAAGCATGGAGGGCAACCAATTTTTGAAGCACTCTATAGTAATGAAGATACTTTAAGGGAGTTTATACATGGTATGGGAGGGGTACAAGCGGGCAACTTTATGAAATTGGCTCATGAATTTGATTTTTCCAATTATAACACGCTTTGTGATATTGGGGGCTCTGGAGGTAATCTTTCAATACATATTGCCAAACACAATGCTCATATAAAATGTATTTCATACGACCTCCCTCCTGTTGGTCCTATTGCAAAAGAAAATATTAAAATGATTGGGCTAGATGATAGAATAGATGTTGTTTCTGGCGACTTTTTTAAAGATGATTTCCCAAAAGCCGACGTTATTACCATGGGCAATATTTTGCACGATTGGGGTATGGAGGATAAGTTAATGCTAATAAAAAAAGCTTACGACGCATTACCAAAAGGTGGATTGTTTGTCGTTATAGAAAATATAATTGATAATGAAAGAAATAAAAATGCCTTTGGTTTAATGATGTCCTTAAACATGGCTATTGAAACCAATCAAGGCTTTGATTTTACAGCTTCTGACTTTAACCAGTGGGCTTTAAATACAGGTTTTTCAAAAACGAAAATTATGCCTTTAACGGGACCTTCAAGTGCTATAATAGCTACTAAATGATCTGAAATCGACAATCGAGATTTAAATGCTCTGAGGCTCATCCGAAATCAAGAATAATTTCTTTTAACTACCTCGCGTGTTTGCACAGAGGTAGTTTACTTCTCCTGTATGACTTTGAAAGTAGCTTTAAAACTCTAAGTTTCTTCTTCTAAGAAGTGTTTTTGAATAATCACGACCTAGTTTATCCCCATAATCTCTATAGGCTTGTTGTGCCCATTGCAAAGCTAGGTTGGTTTCTCCCAACACCTCATAAGCAACAGCTATATTTAAAGCAGCTCTTCCTGCAGATTTGCTATTTGTATCTTCTGCAATCTCTCTCCATATTTCAATAGCTTCCTTCCATCTGGCAACTTCAGTAGATCGCCATCCTCTATCAAATAACCGCTTATCCTTTCCTTTTCCTTTTTTATACATATCCCGTTTTACCCTATAATACCCAGGTAAAAACCTACTAACATAATCAAGACCTGCTGCATAAGCTGTTTCATGAAGTGCATTAACGGGAGGTAAATCATTAACTAAATCGAAATCCATGTAGTAGGTTTGTTGAAAATGATCAGAAATACTTTTCGTTACGGGATCGTATAATCGCCAATAGCTCTTTACATCAACGCGTACCCGCGATGGAAGTCGTAAATTTGGTTTTCCTGTTGTCATCACAGACGATACCTGATCAGCAATAGCAGAGCGTAAAATATTGGAATTGGAATCGAAGGTCTCCAGTACTAAAAGAGCATCGGCTTGTGCTGAATTACAAATTGAGGCCACGCGTTCCCAGTTTAACTTATCCGGCATTTGTCGAGTACCCGTACCATAAATCCTTAATGTGTCAGGTATCACGATATTAAGATGGCTCTTGTTTTGTAAACCATCAAACGCTCCTTTTATTACTTCATCGGAAGCCAACTTATCAGATCCTGCAATTTCACCTGTTGCTATTGATTCCAACACCTCTCCCCTTTTGTCCTCCTCTTTTGTCAATGAACGGTTTAGTACAACTATGTTATTAATACCTTCTGGAAGTACCACCATTGGTTTTTGAGGGTAATCCAAACGTACATAACCATAACTTCCACATGAAGCAAGGCTTAGCATTAACAATAACGAAAATAGAAAGTAGATTTTGTTCATAATTTCATAATATTTAGTGACTTGACTTTTATTTTCAATAAACATGCCATAATTTTAAATAGCCTATTTCTAACAACACGACATTATACTTTAAAATTAGGCATTGTGTGTTCTTCAATTGTGATTATTTGATTATAAAAAGGCTACTAAAATTGACTCTCCCATAACAAAAGCATAAGATACCGGTATACAAAAACTAAAAAATCCGGAGTGCATAATAATCTCCGGATTTTAAAAACTTCATTCTATAGTCTTTAACGGTTAACCGTTTTTAAGAGCTATATTTATCTCTTTAGGCAGTAACTGAATACATTTTATTACGCAATTCCTTAATTTTTGCATCCTGCATATATTCGTCAAAAGTAGTATATCTATCAATAATGCCATTAGGTGTTAATTCTACTACACGATTTGCTACTGTTTGGGCAAATTCATGATCGTGAGTCGTAAACAAAATGGTACCTTTAAAGTTTTTAAGCGAATTATTAAATGCCGTAATACTTTCCAAATCCAAGTGGTTTGTAGGTTCGTCCAACATAAGCACGTTTGCTCTTACCATCATCATTCTACTTAGCATACAACGTACTTTTTCCCCTCCCGATAACACATTCGACTTCTTAAGGGCTTCTTCTCCACTAAAAATCATTTTGCCCAAAAACCCACGAATATAAACCTCTTCGCGCTCTTCTTCGGTCGTTGCCCATTGACGCAACCAATCTACTAATGTCAAATCATTGCTAAAAAACTCACTGTTATCTAATGGAAGATAAGACTGGGTTGTTGTTATTCCCCAAGCGTACTCACCTGCATCAGCCTGCTCCTTCCCATTTATAATCTGATAAAAAGCAGTAGTCGCCCTCGAATCTTTTGAAAAAACAACTACTTTATCTCCCCGGTTAAGATTTAGGTCGATTTCTTTAAATAATGTTTCCCCTTCAATAGAAGCTGCCAAACCTTGAATGTTCAAAATTTGATCTCCTGCTTCTCTATCTCGTTCAAAAATAATTGCTGGATACCTACGACTAGTAGGTCTAATATCTGCTATATTTAGTTTATCGATCATCTTTTTTCTACTTGTAGCTTGTTTACTTTTAGCCACATTGGCAGAAAAACGCCTGATAAACTCTTCTAATTCCTTTTTCTTTTCTTCGGCTTTCTTGTTTTGCTGAGCACGCTGACGCGCAGCTAATTGAGAAGATTCATACCAAAACGTGTAATTACCCGAATAATGGTTAATTTTACCAAAATCAATATCAGAGATGTGTGTACATACAGCATCTAAAAAGTGACGGTCGTGAGACACCACAATAACACAATTTTCATAGTTTGCTAAAAAATTCTCTAGCCAGGAAATAGTTTCGTAATCCAAATCGTTGGTAGGCTCATCCATAATCAACACATCAGGATTTCCGAATAGGGCTTGTGCCAAAAGCACCCGTACCTTTTGCTTACCATCCATGTCGCTCATTAGCATGTAATGAAACTCCTCTTTTATCCCTAAATTAGACAACATTGCGGCTGCATCACTATCGGCATTCCATCCATTCATCTCTTCAAACTGTACCTGAAGCTCCCCTATTCTTTCTGCATTTTCATCTGAGTAGTCGGCATACAACGCATCCATTTCAGATTTTATTTCAAATAAAGGCTTATTTCCCATTAAAACGGTCTCTAAAACTGTATGCGCATCGTACAAATTATGGTTTTGTTCCAATACAGACATGCGCTTGCCCGGTTCTAATGAAATATGCCCCGAAGTAGGCTCTTGCTTTCCAGAAAGAATCTTTAAAAACGTAGATTTTCCTGATCCATTAGCTCCAATAATTCCATAGCAATTCCCCTGAGTAAAGGTTGTATTCACCTCATCAAAAAGAATGCGTTTCCCAAACTGAACCGAAAGATTCGAAACTGATAACATATATGAGTCTTTTTATTTTCTGCAAAAGTAGAAAATTCAAACCGTAAGACGAAACATCCATTACTAATAATTTAACAGGTTAAAGCAAGCTGTTTATGCCTTTGTTTCTAATCGATAACCGCTTTTTATGGGTTATGGCAGATTTTCCTTAATTCCCAAGTCTAGTTTATTTAACAGCGTATTAACAACACTTTTTAATTACAACCTATATTTTTGTATAGAAAAGCGCGTATGCTGCTCATCTTTTAGAGGGAGATTTATGAAATTATATTTTTGGATATTAACTATATTAATAACCGTTCTTAGTTGCGAACATGATAGTAAGAATGACTATGCTTATATTGGAGGTGAAGTTGTTAGCCCCAAAAACGATATTGTCTTCATTAATCATTCCAACGAAGTTATAGATACGGTTAGACTTGATAAAAACAATAGGTTTATATATAAATTCGACAATCTTATACCTGGTTTGTATTCGTTTAGCTTACAATCCTCAGAAGGTCTTGAATACCAAACAGTACTCTTAGAACCTAACGATAGTATTTTGTTTAGACTGAACACCTTAGACTTTGATGAATCCTTGGTTTATACTGGTATAGGTGCTAAAAAGAACAATTATTTCATTGATGAGTTTTTAAAAAATGAAAACGAGGTTAAAGAGATATTCAAATTATGCCAATTAACACCAGCAGCCTACGATAAACACGTAGACTCTATAAAGCATAGCAAAGACAAAAACCTTGATACCTTTAAGGGAAAAAACAAAACTTCCGATTTATTCAATAGTATAGCTAGGGCTAATATTGATTTTAACTACTATTATAATAAAGAAATTTATCCGTTTGTGCATTATGGCAATAAGGCTGAAATTTTAAAGGAGCTTCCAAAAGACTTCTATGCCTTTAGACAGCAAATTAACTATAGTGACAACAATTTAAAGGACAACCACATTTATAAATCGTTTTTAAAATACAGCCTTAGTAACTTAGCTCTTTCTAGTCATTTTAAACATTCTCAGGAAGATAATTTTAACTGGCTTTCTACTTGTTACAATCTAGACAGGTTGAATCTCATAGACAGTTTGGTTGCCAACAACACTTTAAAAAATGAATTGTTATTTAAATTCACCATGAACTTTTTAACAAGAAATAATAATGAAACAACAAACAAAAAAATAATCGCTAGTTATTTAAGTAAAAGTTCCAGTGAAGAAAACAATGAAGAAATAAAGCTTTTTGCCAACTCGCTAAGTAAATTAAAAGTAGGTACAAGCATACCAAATGTAAAAGTAATTAACCTTCATAACAGCAATGAAAACCCTATTAATTCATTAATAAACTCACCTACAGTAATATTCTTTTGGTCTCATAAATTTTACAATCATTTTAAGGATAGCCATAATAAAATAAATGAATTAAAACTAAAATATCCTGAAGTTAAGTTTATAAGCATAAATATTGATGACTATGATACTCAAAAATGGAAAACCATTGTAGAAAGGAATAAGATCATAAATAAAGATGAGTACAAATTCCAAAATCCATCCGAATCAACAAAAGCATTAGCTATCTGGCACATGACCAAAACGATTTTAGTAGACGAGGACCAAAAGATAGTTAATAGTAACACCAATATTTTTGAAAGGAATTTTGAAGAGCAGTTATTGGGACTAATCAACAAATAAGACAAACAACAACAATACAATAAATATAAAAAGCCGGGAATACCGGCTTTTTAACATTTACGAAGGTTGTATATTATTTATTACCTTTTTTATAATCTTCTAAAAACTTTGCTAGACCTATATCGGTTAACGGGTGCTTTAACAAGCCTTCAATAGAACTAAGAGGTCCCGTCATAACATCTGCCCCTAATTTAGCACAATCGATAACATGCATAGTGTGTCTTACAGAAGCCGCTAAGATTTCAGTTTCAAAAGCATAATTATCGTATACTTGTCTAATTTCGGCAATTAAATTAAGTCCATCTGTAGAAATATCGTCCAAACGACCAATAAAAGGCGACACATAAGTAGCTCCCGCTTTTGCAGCCAATAAAGCCTGCCCTACAGAAAACACTAAAGTTACATTGGTTCGTATTCCTCTCTCCGAAAAATACTTGCAAGCCTTTACTCCATCTTTAATCATAGGTAGCTTTATAACAATTTGATCGTGTAACTCGGCCAAAGCTTCACCTTCCCTAACCATTCCTTCAAAATCTGTAGAAATAACTTCTGCACTAACATCTCCTTCGACAATATTACAGATATCGACATAATGCTTTAGTATATTATCTGTCCCTGTAATACCTTCTTTAGCCATCAATGATGGATTTGTAGTTACCCCATCAAGGACTCCAAGGTCTTGCGCTTCTTTAATTTGGTCTAGGTTAGCTGTATCTATAAAAAACTTCATTCTTAAAATATTTTATTTTGAGCTGCAAATTTACAACTTTAAATGGTAAGGTTAAACTCATTTTTTGTTAAACCAACTAAACATTGATTTTTCTAAAGTTTGTAATGGTTTATGAGTAGTTTCTCATACAACCTATCAGGAAGGATTCGTTTTAAAATAATAGAAAATTTCTGCATAAACACTCCTACTTTATAGTGTACTTTTGGTTTTTTGATTAGGATAACCTTATAAACAGCTTCTGCCATTAGATTGGGATCACTTCCTGAATCCACATGCGAATCCATGAGCTTCAAGGTATCTCCATAAGGTTTCTTGTAAGGTGAATTTTCTAAAATAGGTGCATGGTACCTACCTGCCGCAATATTTGTTGCAAAATCACCAGGAGCCACATTAGTCATTTCTATATTAAAACCCTTAATTTCCATTCTGAAAGCTTCGGTTAAAAGCTCTAAAGCTCCCTTACTGGCACTATAGATACCACGGTAGGGCAACCCCATGTAGCCTGCAATGGAAGTAACGTTTATAATCAACCCTGAATGTTGTTTCCGCATTTGTGGCAACACTGCTTTAATTACATTAATAGGACCAAAAAAATTAGTATCAAAATTAGCTCTAATTTCTTCTTCCGGTATTTCCTCTATGGGACCAGTTATCCCAGCTCCAGCATTATTGATTAAAACATCCAATCTTCCCTCTGTATCGATTATCGTTTTAACAGCCTTTTCAATAGAGGTTACATCCTTAACATCCAATTGTAAAATAGGAAACAGGCTTTCTTTATATCTATCTGGATTTCTACTAGTACCATAAACCTTAAATGATTTTTTAATTAAATACGTTCCTATTGATTTACCTATTCCAGAAGAACCTCCCGTGATTAAAACGACTTTAGACATGTATTATTTTTGTTCGTAAAGTTAGCATTGTTGTACATATTGGGAAAGAAAACGGCATAAAAAAAGGCAAGCTACCTACATCACACCGCTACGACCATCTACCTTTGCTTCGTTCCCGACCTGGAGGATTCAACAGGAGCTGGTTGTGTAGGACTTGCCAGTGCAAAGATACAATCTTTTAAAATTTCCACAATGATTTTTTAAACCGATTTTAAATAAATATCTTGCTTAAAATTTAAGGTAAATCATGAATACATTTAAACGTCTCACAATCATATTTTTAATAACACTAATTAGTGCTTGTGGATCTAAGTCTAATCAAAAAAAGACAGACTTTATCATAAAAACCAATGCTATTAAAGGGGATATTTCCATAAACGAGACCTTAAAGATCACTTTAGAAAATAAAAAAAAGCACACTATTGATTCTGTTTTCTACACCTTGGATGGTAAATCAATTAAAGAAGCAACTGCTTTAAACGACTTTAAATTAGGAAAACACACATTAGAAGCTAAAGTCTATTTTAATAATACCGAACAAACCGTAAACACCTCTATAACTTTATTAAATGGGGAAGCACCAAAGATTTACACTTTTAAGATTATTAACGAATATCCGCATGATATAACCTCTTATACTCAGGGCATTGAATTTTTTGATAACAACTTGTACGAAAGCACAGGACAGTACAAAGAATCGAAACTGAGACGTGTGAATTACAAAACTGGAGAGGTTTTAAAGAATATTAATTTAGCCGATGAATATTTTGGAGAGGGGCTTACTATTTTAAATGATAAAATATACCAACTAACCTGGCAAGAAGGTACAGGTTTTGTATACGATGTTAGCTCGTTTGATAAGCTAAGTAGCTTTAAATATGGTAATAGTAAAGAAGGTTGGGGCTTATGTAATAATGATACCGTTATTTACAAAAGTGATGGTACAGAAAAAATATGGACATTAGATCCCAATACCTTGACTGAGCAAGGGTTTATTCAGGTATATACTAACAAAGGTAAAATAGGTAGAATTAACGAACTGGAATGGATCGATGGAAAAATTTATGCCAACATCTACCAAAAGGATGGTGTGGCTATTATTAATCCAAAAAATGGAGCTGTTATTGCCGTAATAGATTTCTCTTCTTTAAAGAAAAAAGTAACACAACACGAAAAATTAGATGTTTTAAATGGTATTGCACATAATAGTGCATCCAATACCATCTTTGTTACCGGAAAACGCTGGGATAAATTATTTGAAGTCGAAATTATTAAAGAATAGACCTTTTGCCTTACATCGTTAGCCCCTTTTACCCTCAGTCTAAAATTGCCTTAAGCAAAAGGAATTGAAGAATGCCCATTTCTTATACTAGATGGCTCCTATTTTATTATTAGTGATTAAATGCATTTAAGCATTCACATCCAACAAGCTGTTAAACAAACACCTTAATTACATTATTTTACTAGCTTTAGATTGCCAAAACGCTATAGGTGCTCTTGGGTATACTTGCAAAAATTCATAAAATTAAACTTTCTTCACAGATAACAGTCTTACTTTCGACACCCATAAATTCACAATAAAAAAAGTTGTTTTTTCACCCACTTTCAATCTTTAGCTATATATATAATAAGCATCGCCAATTACCCAGGTGATTTGCTTAAGGATTTTAACAGTAGAAATAGACTCTATAAAAATGAATGCATGGTACAATTAAAATTTACATCATACGAATCAATAAACTTAGAATGATTAACAAAACGTTTACAGCAATATTCAAACCTAAGAAGGGCTCAACTACCATCGAAATAAGATGTTCTTGTTTTAAACAATTTACAAACACAAATACCGATGATCTGCTATTTACCGAAGCATGATATAGGGGAAGGTGTTAAAAAACTCGTATTATATAAAGGAGGCGTAATTATAAACACATGACACAAACATTAAAATTCACATCACACCTATCAATAAACTTAGAATGACCTGTAAAGCATCTACAACAATATTCAAACTTAAGAAGGACTCCTCTATCATCGAAATAAGGTATTCCAGTTTTAAACAACTTACAAGCATAGTACGGCATGCTTCACGACACCTCATACACTTACTGTTACTGGGAAAGAATGAGCTAAATTATTTGAGTAGTGCTTATTCAAGAATACAATCAAACATGCCTGCTTTGTTCCTTTAGAAGGATTTATACCCAATTTATGAAGAATAAGTCATCCTAAAAGCATTTAAAAAAACTTAAATTTGGACCAAACAGTCCAAACAACTTAACTGTTAAAACTAAATTTATTAATATTATAAAATCCATATGAAACGCAGAGATTACATTAAAACCTTTTTATTAGGTTCCGTCTTACCTATGACTTCTGGCTACGCCTTTTCTAAATCCTTTTCTACATTCTTTAAAGGACCTGTACCTGTTAATTTTAAAAGTGAATGGCATCTCTGGCAAGACATGAAATGGGTAGGCCCCCAATACTGGGGTAACCGTCTGCAAGACTGGAGGCTTGAAGAAGGTCGTGTTATATGTGATGTCACTACCTCAAATAGGAATTTACATTTATTAACAGTACAAAATCCTAAAGGCAACGTACCGTTCCAAACTTCGGTAAGCATTAGCAATTTAAACAACAACTTATCGCAATACAACGATGGTTGCATTGGACTACGCATCGGAGCAAAAGGACCTTTTGATGATTACCGCTCAGCTGCCGTTTTTGGTAAAGGACTCGATGTAGGTCTAACACCTAATGGTAAACTCAAAATAGGAGAAAAACAATATGAAACGAATATCCAAACGGTTCCAAACACTTACACCCTAGAGATTACTTCTACCCCAATAAGTTTAGAAACTGCTGCCCTAACTGTATCAATAATAGACACTAAAACTAATACGCCTATCACTGAACAGCGTAATATAGAAATAGCTTCAGAAAACTTACAAGGCAATTTTGCCTTATTAAGTGATGTTAACTTAAAACGAAAAACCTTAGAGCAACCTAGTGTTGCCTTCGAAAACTGGAACATAGCTTCCGAAGCCCTTTACTATAATCCAAATAACTTTTTTGGGCCAATATGCTTTGCTCAATATACATTGCATAAACAGAAATTAAAACTTACAGCTCAATGTAGTCCCGTAGAGCTAATTAAAGGCCATAAAATAAAATTGCAGTTTAAAATGGATGGCGCTTGGACAACACAACATAAAACTACGTTAAACAACATAGGCCGCGCCGTTAACTTTCAAGTGCCTAATTGGGCACATCAAGTAAATATCCCTTACCGTGTGCGTCTGGAAGTACCTTTAAAAAATAACGAATTATACCAATACGATTATGAAGGAACAATTGCTGCCGAACCCAAAGACAATGACCTATTAAAGGCAGCTGTTTTTAGTTGTAACGCACATTATGGATTTCCAGATGCCGATATCCATGAAAGTGTCTCATTATTAAAGCCAGACATTAGTATGTTTTTGGGCGATCAATTTTACGAGTTTACAGGTGGCTACGGAGCCCAGTACAATGGCGAACTGGATAAATCCAGTTTAGATTACTTAAGAAAGTGGATGATGTTTGGTTGGTCCTACCGAGAGATTTTCCGCCATATCCCTTGTGCGATCATTCCAGACGATCATGATGTATACCACGGCAATGTTTGGGGAGAAGGAGGTGAACTTGCTAATAACTCCGAAGGTTTTGGTTATAAATCACAAGATTCTGGAGGTTATAAAATGCCTCCCGAATGGGTTAACATGGTGCAGTTTACACAAACTAGCCATTTACCAGATCCATACGACCCCACTCCCGTAAAAAATAATATCGGAGTCTATTATACCAGCTGGGACTATGCAGGTGTAAGCTTTGCCATTCTAGAAGATAGAAAGTTCAAGTCTGCACCTAAACACATACTTCCCGAAAGTGCCCAGGTCCAAAATGGCTGGATCTTGAATAAAGATTTTGATATAAAAGAATATAAACATCTTGACGCCGAACTACTAGGAGAGCGTCAAGAAACCTTTTTAGAACACTGGGTTGAAAACTGGTCCAAAGACACCAAAATGAAAGCGGTACTGTCTCAAACCAATTTTGCAACAGTTGCTACCCTACCCAAAGATGCTGTTAACGATGAAGTTGTCCCCTCCCTACCAATACCAGAAATTGGAGAGTATGTAGTTGGGGATAAGCCAACAGTTGACATGGACTCGAACGGATGGCCAGCTATAAAAAGAGACCAAGCAGTTGAAATTATACGCAAAGCCCATGCCTTTCATATTGCTGGAGATCAACATTTAGGATCCTTCGTGCAATATGGTGTAGACACTCACGGAGATAGTGGATTTGCTTTTGCTGGACCCGCACTTAACAATGTTTGGCCCAGACGTTTCTGGCCTCCTATTGAAGATACATCAAAGCACTCCTATGAAAATCCTGCATATACAGGTAACCACATTGATGGCTTTGGGAATAAAATAACGGTGTTGGCTGCTGGAAACCCACACAATATGCACAAAGAACCAAAAATACTTTACAACAGGGCTGTCGGCTACGGTATTGTAACCTTTAACAAAAAGGACAGAACTATAAAAACAGACTGTTATAAACGATTTAGCAACCCTAAAGATCCCGATAGCCAATTCCCAGGTTGGCCTATTACCATAAACGAAAAAGACAATTTTGGCAAAAAAGCAGAAGCATGGCTCCCAACGATTATAGATACCAACAAAGTACAACCATTAGTAGCCATTTATAACAACAAAGGAGCATTGATATACAATATAAGAATGCACAACAATGCATTTAGCCCTAAAGTATTTGAGAAGGGAAAATACACCATTGTGTGTACAAACCTCAATTCTGGGAAAAGTCAAACCTTTAAAAATATAAAAGCAAAAACTACTAATACAGATAAATTAGTTTTTACTGAAGCTTAATAAACGTATTTAAACAGTTAAACAACATGTTTCAACCTATCAATATGAGATCAACAAACTACCTCGGTACAAACACACGAGGTAGTTGTTAGTTAGCTTAGGAACATTTAAATCTCGTTTATAGAGATAAAAAGAAACTAAAATGTGTAAAGAATTTGAAGCTCTTAAGAAAAAGTAAAGCTGCTATATTCTGGTTTTGATTTTAAAAAGTTTTTCACCCATTTTTGCTTTTTAGTTATATATATAATGTGGATGACAAATTCCTAGTTAAGAATTTTGTCCCACAGCGAAATACAAGATTTGCAAACTCTCTTTGAGAGAGGAATGTTTAAAATTTTTAATGTGAGAGCGTAGCGGTTGCATACATTCTCAATCTTATAATTAACTCACTATTAAATAATTATAAAATTTAAACGAATGAAAATAAAGATTCTATTTTTAATATTATACAATATTTCACTTTTAGGATTTTCGCAAGATCGTCCTAATATTTTATGGGTAACTTTTGAAGATACATCTCCCCAGTTTATAGGTTGCTATGGCAACAAAGACGCTCGTACACCAGTAATGGACAAACTGGCACAAACAGGCATACGCTATAACAATGCGTTTTCAACAGGAACAGTTTGTTCACCGTCGCGTTCTACCCTAATCACAGGAGTACGTACCTTTGAAATGGGTACTGGTAACCATCGCAGTAGTTTCCCCATTCCTGATTTTATACATGGATTTCCATACTATTTAAGGCAAGCAGGTTATTATACTTCCAACAACTATAAAACGGACTATAATATAAAAAATGTAAAAGATTTTATTGATGCTGCATGGAATGAAAACTCGAACAAAGCTGGTTGGTGGAAAAGAGAACAAGATCAACCTTTTTTCGCTGTTTTTAACTTTATGGATTCGCATCAGTCTAGAACCATGACCTTTTCTTATAAAAACTATGAAAAACTGGTAATAGATAAATTGCCAGAAACAAATCAAATTGGAGAGCAAGACTTTCCTATGCCTCCAATATATAGGGATTCTCCCGAAATGCGCAAACAATTTGCTCGTGTATACAATAGCATTGCTCTTACCGATATAAATATTGGAAAACTACTAAAACGTTTGGAAGACGATGGTTTAAGAGACGACACCATAATTTTCTGTTTTGCCGATCACGGAGAAGGTATGCCAAGGGGCAAGACTAATGGCATTAACTATGGGTATCAAATTCCTTTTATTGCATGGTTTCCAGAAAAATACAAACATTTATCACCTATAAAAACCACTGGAGCCATAACCAATGAAATGATATGTTTTGAAGACTTGGCTCCTACTATGCTAGCCATTGCTGGAGTTCCCGTGCCCAAACATATGAAAGGCCGTGTTTTTGCATCGAGCAATCACTCTAAACCAACTCCATACTTAGAACTTTCTAGCGACCGTTCCGACAATGGTATTGACATGATAAGAAGTATTACCGATGGTACTTATACCTACTCTAGAAACTATATGCCATTTATGCCAGAACTTAGATACATTCGGTTTATGGAAATAGGCGATATAAAACAGCTAATGCGAAACGATTTACAAAACGGTAAATTGAACGACTTACAATCCGATCTCTTTAAACCTCGCTTAGCGGAAACATTATACAACACTAAAGCAGATCCATGGGAAACAGAAAATTTAGCGAGCAAACCAGAAATGCAAAAAGTTTTAAAACGCTTTAGAAAAGCTTTGGATAAAAAGATTTTGAGTTCTAAGGATGTTATGTTTTTACCTGAATATGAAATTAATGAGATTTCTAAAACAACAACACCTTACCAATTTCGTTTAGACGCCCACAACTACCCTATTGCCAAAATCTACAAAATTGCTGCATTATCTGGAAAGCGAGGAAAGGCTATTGCCGAGATGCAAATTAAAGCACTTAACAATGAAAATAAAATCATTCGTTATTGGGCTATTACAGGATTAAGAAATCAAAATGAAACCATTTTAAAGGCCAATAAAACAGCTATACAAGAAGCCATTAATGACAGTTATGCTCCTGTTTCCATTACTGCTTCGGTTATAGCTTATAACAGCTTTCATAATAAGCTTGCCGAACAGAAACTAAAATCCTATTGTAAAACCAACAATGAACATCTGGCACTAATGACTTTAAACCATTTGTTATACGTATCCAATAAAACACCATTTATTGCAACTATAACAGAACTTGCAAAAAACAACAAACTCCCCTACAATCTTAAGGCTGCCAGTTTGGATGTTTTAGGAAGCTTAAATTTGGTACCAAATAATTTTGCTCATCATACAAAACTATCTCCTACTACTAAAAATTAAAAACACATTAAAATCCCTTAACAATGAAATTAACACCATTCGTTCTTCTTATACTTAGCGTACTTTTTGTACAATCTGGCCATAGTCAAAAAAACAAACGAGAAAATGAAAAGCAACCCAACATTATCTTTATTTTAACCGACGATTTAGGTTACGGGGATTTGGGAGTATTATATCAAAATGAAAGGAAAAAGAATAATGACAGGTCAAAACCTTGGGCTTTTACACCACACCTAGATACTATGGCCAACGAAGGAGCCGTAATGCTTCAGCATTATTCAGCAGCCCCAGTATGTGCCCCTTCCAGAGCATCCTTACTTAGTGGCTTGAGTCAAGGACATGCCAATGTAAGAAACAACCAATTTGACAAAGCTTTGGCCGACAACCATACCTTAGCCAATACATTACAAAAAGCAGGTTATACTACAGCTGCAATTGGAAAATGGGGGTTACAGGGAGATAAGCGTTGGTCTGAAAACGGAGCTAGTTGGCCTGCCCGACCTACTAACAGGGGCTTTGACTATTTTTATGGCTATATGACACATGTAGATGGACACGAACATTATCCTAAAGAAAGATTATACAGAAACCACGGCCAAGTTTGGGAAAACGACACCGACGTAACCGAAGCATTAGACAAATGTTTTACTGGCGATTTATGGACAGCGAAAGCTAAACAATGGATTACCAATACCGTTAAAAATAACGAAAAACCATTTTTTATGTTCTTAGCTTACGATACACCTCATGCCGTTTTAGAACTACCAACCCAAGCATATCCTAAAGGAGGTGGCCTAAACGGTGGTATACAATGGTTAGGAACTCCTGGACACATGATAAATACTGCCAGCGGACAGCCAGATTCTTGGATGCACCCCGATTATGCCAATGCTACTTACGATCACGATACCAATACCGCAACAGCCGAAGTCCCTTGGCCCAATACCTACAAACGATATGCTACAAGCGTGCGTAGAATAGATGATGCGGTTGGTGATATTTTACAGCTATTAAAAGATTTAAACATAGATGATAATACACTAGTCGTTTTCACTTCAGATAATGGTCCCTCACAAGAATCATACTTACCAAAACCATACGTTCCCAACCACCCCACTTTCTTCGACAGTTATGGCCCTTTTGATGGCATTAAACGTGATGTTCTTGAAGGAGGACTACGCATGCCATTGGTTGTAAGGTGGCCAAAAAGGATTGCAAAAAACACTATAAACAATACGCCTAGTATTTCTTACGACTGGTTGCCTACATTTATGGAAGCTGCCGGATTACCTGCTCCTGCAAACAGTGATGGCGTATCGTTATTACCTTCATTAACAAATAGTAAAGGACAAAAGGATAGTAAAATATACGTAGAATACAGTGTTGGAGGAAAAACACCTAACTACAAAGCCTTTAATGAAAATAACCGCAATCGGCCTAGAAAGGAAATGCAAATGATTCGTGTAGACGACTACGTTGGCATTCGTTATAATATTGAAGATGTTAATGCTGATTTTGAAATATACGATATTAAAAACGATACTCACCAAGCAAATAATCTGGCTATTAACAATGCTATGTCTGAACTGCAAAGTACGATGAAAGCTCGCATACTCCAAATGCGTCGTACCAATACCTCTGCAAAACGCCCTTACGATGATTTAACGATACCTTCGGTTACTGTCAGAAAAATAAAGAAAGGATTGAGATGGACATCTTATTCCGGTATTTATCCATGGTTACCCAACCTGGAAGTTCTTAATCCCTCGAAAAAAGGAAAAACAAAAAATCTGAATAATTTTGATTATACCGAACAAGAGCAAGACCTTTACTTATTTGAAGGCTATTTAGAAGTGCCAAAGGACGGCACATATACCTTTAGTTTTAGTGCTAGTGGTAAAGCTGTTATTAAATTACATGATGCCATTTTAGTTGATGCCGACTATAGCTATCAAGCCAATACAACTAAAACGGAAACCATGATCCTTCAAAAAGGATTACATCCTATCCGTATTTATTTATACAATGCCAACATGACAGCAAAACCATTTAAACTGGAATGGGAAACTAACAATATTACAAAATCGAGCATACCTCAATCTGCTTTTTACCATTAAGCTGTTTCTAGAAATAGAATTAATCACTCCCTAAAGTTTGGTTTTAAACAAAAGGCCTCTGCTAAAAACAGAGGCTTTTCCTTTATATATCCAATATGCTTCCGGCTTCCATTTATTAATCAAAAACAAACAACTCATATTCTTGCCTGCCCTTTTCAGTTAAATAAGGAAAAATAGTTTGATTCATTATTTCAGTATAACCAAGAATCGTTTCCTCGGTTACGTAATTGGAGGCTGTTATAGCAGAAGATATCCAAAAATCACCAACAACCTGAACACGCTTATATAGGTTTAAATATTCATTTTTAATCATTTCAAGCCGTATAAAACCGCCTTCTATCAACAAATCAATCAATTTCATAAATTGTCCTTCTCTTTCTTTCATTAGTTGCAAATAATGCGCTTTAATCTTATCGTTTTCTCTCATAACCTGCACAAAATCAAGAAAGATAAAACGATACTCATAAAAACTTTTCATTATTGAGTTTGAAATACTAAAAAGAGCATTCAAACTATTCTTAGGTTGAATTTCAGATATAAAGTTTTCATCAATATTTTTAACCAATTGAAAATATAAAGCTTCAATAATGTCCTCCCGCTTTTTAAAATGATAATTTAAGTTGCCTTGACTAATCCCCATTTTATTAGCAATTGTTCTCAAGGTAACTTTCGATAAGCCTTGATTATTAAACAATTCTAATGCTACATCTAATATGACCGCTTTCGTTTTTTTCATTATACAAAAATAATAAAATTAGTAACCTTGACCTAATAATTAATTTATTAGTACATTTGACCTAAAAAAATAAACGAGTAATAAGCATAAACACGTGAAAGAAATTACAATTATTGGTGCAGGAATAGGAGGTTTAACTACTGCTATAGCACTAGAACAAAAGGGCTTTAAAGTAAGGCTATATGAAAAAACGGAACAACTAAAACCTGTAGGTGCAGGAATCATTTTAGCCAGTAATGCAATGCAAGTCTATGAAAAATTAGGATTACGAAAAACAATTGAGCAGAATGGATATCCAATTTCCAAAATGAATATCACCAAGGCTAACTTGAAACCGCTTACAAAAGTTGATCTATCTAATTTTGAACAAAAGCATAATATAAAAAGCATTGCAATTCATAGAGGTACATTACAGCAGATTTTAATTGATAGTTTAACTTCTACCGAAATCCACTTAAATCATAGCCTTAAAAAAGTCATAGAAAACGCTAATGGTTATTCCTTAGAATTTAACACTAAAAAGCAAAGTCAAACCTCAATTCTTTTGGGAGCTGACGGCATCAACTCAGTAGTTAGACAGAATCTATTCCCAAATAAAAGAATTAGGCATGCGAATCAAATATGCTGGAGAGGGATTACTAAATATAATCTACCAATAGCATTTAAAAACGAGTTAAACGAAGCTTGGGGTGAATCTGGAAGATTTGGCTTTGTTCAAATTAACAAAAATAGTGTGTATTGGTACGCTTTAAAGACCTTTAGCAGTAGCAAAAATGAATTGTCCTTAAACGCTATTGAAAAATACTTTAGCACCTACAATCCAGTTATTAAGTCCATTATTGCCGCTACCAAAATGGAACTAATAAATACAGCAGAAATATCAGATTTAAAACCTACCTATGCATGGTATAAAAAAAATGCCTGCCTCATTGGAGATGCTGCCCATGCAACAACACCAAACATGGGACAAGGTGCTTGTCAAGCCGTTGAAGATGCTTATGTTCTTTCAGAATGTCTGAGTAAATACGATACCATGAAAGCTTTTGAAATCTACCAAAATTTAAGATTACCCAAAGCGCATCAAGTAGTAAAAACGAGTTGGCGCATTGGAAAAATGGCACACCTTTCAAATCCTATACTTAGAGGTTGTCGTAACCTGTTGTTAAAATTAACACCAACTACTATCAACAAAAAACAATTTAAACGTATCTTTCAAATCCCAAACTTATGACCATTAAAATCCTATCCGTAGTTTTATTTTTAATTTTTACAGCGCTTAGCGGTTTCCACTTCTATTGGTTTTTTGGAGGCAAAAGAGGTTTAGAAATGGTTATCCCATCAAAAGACAATACTTCACGTATACCTTCAGTTCCCAAATTGGCTACCTTGACAGTAGGTATAATATTAGTTTTATTTGGGGCATTGTACCTTATAAAATCTGGGGCTATTACAATTCAACTTTCAAACTGGATGGTAAACTATACATATTGGTTCATTCCTTCTATTTTTATTTTACGTGCCATTGGAGATTTTAAATATCTAGGTCTCTTAAAAAAAATAAAGAATACCAAATTTGGAAAAGCTGATTCAAGAATATTTTCGCCCCTTTGCTTAATTATTGGTTTTATTGGGATGTTAATACAATTGGCAAATTAACCATTGGACATTGGTACCCTTAATTGTCCATTTGTCATATAAACACTAGGGTTATAAATAACCTAATACGCCATTATAGTGTTAACTGTTGATCCTTTCTGTTTAGGTTGATGCCTTACTTGTCAAAACAGTATTAAAATCAATACACTATTATTACCCTTTTCGCTCCGCTCTCAATTCGTTTCTACCTGAAATCCCCCAAATATGCTCGATAATTCTTCAATATCTTTAATGGTTAACGGCTTTAATGAGTTGTTCCAATGCTTTAAGCTATCAAAACCTGAACTTTCTTTTATCTCTTTAAATAACAACTCACACGGTGAATCTAGCCCATCCGACAAATTCCAAACCTCATCGACTTCATAGTTGTTTTCAATAAAATTAGAATATCCTTTTTTGGTCAACTCATTCATCAAATTGTTAGCTGACCACTTAGCTCCAAAATTGCGGGTAGAATTTAACCATAAACTCAACTCTTTTACATCTGTAGTTGGATAAAAATGTTTAATGGCTTTAAAAAGATCATTTTCCATATTATACACAGTGTATTCGGCTCCTACCAGTTGCCAATATAATAAGGGTACAAAACCCTTTTTCATTTCAATTACGGGATGGGAAATTAAATATGGGTTAAATACCACACCTTTAACCCCATCAAACTTTTCTTTATTTTTATTCATCATAGCTATAGTACTATAGCCTCCTAAAGCATACAATCTTCCTAAATCCTCTGCTGTTATTGTTACAACAAAAATAGAAGGACTTACACTCTTTGCTCCCTCTTTAAAATTGGTTATTTGTTTTTGATTAATGCCACTTTCCCAATCGGCTATTCTTATATAGCTCTCCTGTTGTTTAAAATCTTTTAAATCGACTATTTTTTCATTTAAGGTTTTTACATCATCTGGGGAAGTTCCTGGATACATGATGTAAATACTTTTGTTTGCATACTCTCCTTTTATAGAACCATCATACAATAATTGTTTTGCTTTGGTTTCTCCTCCACTTGTACCTGTGGCTCCGAGTACAACCACATTCTTTACTTTATGCTGCTTTATAAAGTCCTTATATTCTTTTGGCAACTCCAATAATTTAACCCAGGACACGGCATAGGGCACAGATGGATCGTGACTTAAAGTTGCATAGGATGCAATACCATTATCATTTGCCGTTTTTAAAATGGTTTGAATTTCCTTAACTGTATTAACACTTACTAAATAATGCATGGGTAATACTGGAGCTTTTAAAGTATTTGAAATGTAGGGAATTGATGGAAAGCCTGTAGTTATTAGTACAGTTTCTATTTCTGTATTAATTCCTAAAGTTTCATTATAGAAATCTACCGTTTTGCTAACAGATTTTTCTAAATAATTGGGTGTTGCCAACACATGATTTGGGCCTGAACCTGGGGCATTGACTTTCCAGGAGTGCGATATTCCAGAAGAGAGGTTTTCTGCTGATTTTTCAACAATATATTCAGCGCTCATTCCTCCATCTAATTTAAAAACAGGGACGTTGTCAACCTTTTCTGTTTCAATATCAAAAACGGTTAGTTCATTGTTATCGATCACTCTAAAAAAAGTTTGATAGGTTTCCTCTTTTATATACCCTTCTTCCTTCAAAACCAAATAAATACCGTAGGCTCCCTTTTTTATATTAGATGGTAAATCTATCTCTGTTATTTCCGTATATTTCTTCTTACCATCCCATCTGTTCTCTATTTCTTTTAGTTCCAATGTCCGAAAGCTTAATCCCTCTGAAATATTTACGATTTTAAGACTTATTGTTTCTATTGACACTGATTTACTATTATGATTTTCAATACCTATTCGGACATTAATGGTTTCTCCCGCATTATATGCTCCTTTATTCAAAGTAACTTCTATTTTTATGGGATGTTCTCCTTCTCTAACTACATTTTCTTGCTTGTAATCTTTACATCCAATAAAAACCATTGTCAATATTAGGACTATACACGTTATTATTCTCATATTAAAATGTTATTTTAATTATTTGGCTGTTACTACGATTTCTGGAAATCTATTGGATATATCTTCCAAATCGCTTACATCCAGATACTGTAAACTTTCATTCCAACTCTTAAATGCGGATGGAGTGGTGGTATTAATTATATCATCTGCTCTCACTTCTGTTAAACTGTTTATACCATTGCCAAGATTCCAAATTTGTCCTTCTTGATAGTTACTTGATCTTACGGTCAACCCTTTAGACCTCAACAAAACATCCATATCTAAACGATTTGTCCAAAATGTTAAGTTCTCAAATACGATATCTGGAAAATAAGCATTAATTGCAGATTTTATTTTGGTGCCCAACCAATTATCATATTGAAATTCTGCTGATATTCCCGCGAAATATAAAAAGGGAATATATCGTATATAACTTTCGTAGCCAGGGTTACCAAGCATATATTGATTTGTTGAAATTCCTCTTACAGCAGGCCCACCAACTTCAAAAATAGCCTGATTCTTTTTTGCTAAGGCCAACGAAGTATAAGTTCCTAAATTCCATAGATGTACACCATCACTTGCCGTAACCGAAGTTACGGTAACTCCTGTTTCTGCTTTTAGTGTATTACTAAAACCGTCTATTTGTTCTGGAATTATTCCTGCTTCCCAATCTGCCACCTTTGTTACAGCAGATAGTCTTGTTCTATTATAATCACTTAATATTTGCTCTAAATAACCATCTGATGCATCTCCCGAAAAACGCATTAAATATAAAGAACCAGCTTCATACTTACTTCTTGTATCTGCTACTTTTTGTGCGGCAGTTTCACCATCATTTGTCCCGGTGTGCCCTAATAGAATGACGTTCTTCACCTGATGATCATTGATAAACTTTTTATATTGCTCTGGTAATTCCAATAATTTTATCCAACCCACACTCTGTGTGTTGGTTATCGAAAAATCATGACCAATGGTTCCGTAAACAGAATATCCTGTATTGTTAGCTTGGTCTAAAATAGTTTGGGCTTCTTTAACAGTTCCCGATGCCACTAAATAATGTAATGGCAATACAATGGCTTTCATATTTTTTGCCAAGTACTGTACACCTGGTATTCCTGTTGAAATGATAACAGTTTCTATGGGTGTTGTTGAACCAACGGCTTCATTGTAAAAATCTACGGTATAGTTAATGGATCGTTCTAAAAAGTCTGGCGTTGAAACCACACTTTCAATTGGAGTAGTCCATGTATGGGATATTGCTGAAGCAAATGATGCTGTTGCTTTTTGAATAGTATATTCAGCACTTAAACCGCCTCTTAATTTATAAACTGATAAACCATTATAATCTTCTTTATCAATTTTATAAGTGAGCAATGTTTGGTTGTCCTTAACCCTAAAAAATGTTTTATAAAATTCTTTCGCTGAGCCATCGGAAAAAATCGTTCTAATATACACTCCATAGGGCTCGTTTTTAAAATCTGAAGGAATTGTAAAAATTGATCGTCCTGAAACCTGATGTGTTTTCTCTACTTCTATCTCTACATCCGTCATTAGTTCCAACTCATACAAAACCCTATTTAAACTAAAATCTTTTATACTTACAAGAACACTGGAAATACTTACTGGTGTAGATGACAAGTTCTCAATAATAAAACTTTCCAATTTTACCTGATCTCCTGCGCTATAATCTCCTCTTTCTGTCTTTAAAAACCCTATTTTAATATTGGTTTCCTGACTAGACTGGGCTATATCACTACCATTATCATTTTTAGTACATCCGTATCCAAAAAAACACATAAGAACTATATACTGTACCATCGCTAAATTAGAAACCATTCTCATTCCAAGTCTTCTTTATATTTTTCTATTAATTCCTTTGAAATTTCTAACGCATCTCCTACAGGTTCACGGCTATAAGCTTCATTACCCTGAGTCCAATCCCACTCAAATTGGGTTACTTTATCATAGAATGCTTCTTCATTAAATACCTCGTTGCTTTCAACGGCCTTAATCACCCTATCAACAAACATTTGCCAACGCTTTTTATAAAAATTTTTGGTCAACCCAGCCCAAGAGCGATTGGCGTAATCGTTTAAGCTTTGTGAGGCTGTCCCCCAAGTGGTAACAATATTACGGGCATTATGTTCATAATATTTTTGTTCTTTTTCATTAGCTCCAAAAGCTTTAGCATCTTCTAACCATTTCCCTATTAGAAAAGACGATTGTGTTGCCAAAAGCTTATCTAAATCATCAAATAGCACCAACATCTTTTCCCCACTCTCTTTCAACCCATCAAGGTTTTTAGCATTATAGTTTTTGGTAAAGTCGTCTCTAAGCACTGCAAAATGATTACCCAATACCTGTCTGCCAATATTAGCAATATCATATTTGTAACTTGAAGTATTACTTGGGCTCTCCAATAATAATTCCCAAGCTTTAAACAAATCTTCATTATTATAATTAATTGTCGGGTCTGTGGTCCAGTTACCACTTCCCGCTAAAGTAGGTCTTGCATTGGTTAAGGTAGCCTGTCCTAATCTTGCCGAATCCTTATAGATTTCGCGATGTAAAATTTCCCAGGCTGCACGACTACTTTCAATACTTGAACCATAACGCATATCCGCCCAGTTTTTAATCCATTTCCTAGTATCCGTTTTTCCTTCTGACCACGCTTTTTCAAATACAAATTCATACATCACAGGGTTCACATCAAATGCTTCCAGGGTTGAGCCAATACCCCACATATTTTTATTGGTCGCTAATGCATTTTCTATACGTTCTTCAACCGTATCAATATTTCCAGCCATCATGGTATTACCTCCAAAGTTGCCCAGATAGCACCATATAAACGGCTGATTGAAAAACGAATCCGTCATTTTCCAAACTTCTTTATTTTCACAGTAGTAATCCAACAGCATCATTTTATCTTGTGGCACGGCTTTTACCATTGCTTCTATACGTTTGTTAGTCCAATGGTCACGTTCAAAATAGAATATCCAGGACATTTGCAACCAAGTGGCTTTAGGGTCTATATCGGTTATGGAACTGTAAATGGTATTGGACACCGTCGCCAAATATTCTGGTTCCCAACTTGGCGGGTGTACTTCATTAAAAGGATCTGCTCCATAAATATGGTCCGTTCCATACAATTCAGTTTGCTTGGTTAAAAATTTATGCTGTACTTCTTTGAATACAGGGTCTAAAGGATCTAAAAAGAAAGCGCGATACTCATCTTTGAAACCTCCCCACGAACTCAGCTGGCTTATTTTGGCTTCTGGGTATACAGTTTTTAAGGCTTCCGGCACATGACCAGCAAAAGCAGGAAGCACTGGAGTCATTCCTAGTTCTCGTTCTCGTTTTACAATTTTTTTCTGTAATTCTTTTTGGTGTGTTAACCATGACTGAGGTAATGGTCCTCCCCATTTATCTAAATTAGACATCCTATGCCATGGCAAGTGCGCAGGTCCTGTAAAAAAAGATCTGATTTGGTTATCGGATAATCCATATTCTTTCCACACCTCATACCATATAGCTTCTTGGCCTGTAATAGCCAATGGCATGTTTATTCCATTAAGAGCCATCCAGTCTATAAAGCGTTCCCAGTCTTTCCACTGCCACCAAGGCATGGTATACCCAAAAGTGCAATAGTTTAAAAAGAAGCGATTGTTTACGCGAGCAGTCTTTGTTATCTTATTGGGAACCTTGGGTAATTCTTCGGGGAGCTCTATTTTATCATTGGCATACCAGGACACGTAGGTACGACAATAGTTTTTTAGGTAATAATTGAGGCCTACCGCCAAAGCGTTATAGCTATTACCTTTAATTAAAATCTTATCATGCTTTGATTGGATTTCAAAAATATCTGTTTCAACATTTTCTATTATGTCAAAAGCAAACCTACCTGAAAAATTTGGAGCAATTCGCTGCACTAAACTTTCGATTGGAGTAAAGGCTAGTACATTATCTTTCCTCAACTTGTTCTTACCGAGGCACCCCATAAGAGTGCTTATAACAGTAATAAATAAAAAAGCTCTTTTGGATTTAACCATTTTTAATATAATTTTGTCTTAATGTATCATTAAAAAGGGTAGGCACCTACCCTTTTTACTCTAAACCAATTATAACTATTCAACAAACTGTATGAAAAAATTATATAACAAATCTAGTAACACAGGGTTATTGTAGGGTTTAAATATCTGTCTTTGAGGTTTGACAATTAGTCTATAATGAGGTAATTATCGATTTATTTTCTCTATTTGTAAACTATCGTTATTTTTTGCAAAAAGAATTGCTTGATCACCATTACTTAACTTAATCCATTTAGAGTCTTTAACATCACCTTTTACTAACAAACCGCTTTCGTATGGAAGTAAAGGATTAAAGTTACCTTTACCATCACCCTCTAAATATAAACCATATGAGGCATCGTTACGTGGCGTTTCAACTTCTGAGGCATATAAATTTCCAGACAAGACAAGATCTAAATTTCCATCCTTATTTATGTCTTCAGATAAGATACTATTCACCGAAGACACCTGTGCTTCGTTTGGCAATATGTTCATTTTGAAATGGCCACTTCCCAGATTTTCTATATAACTAGTTGCAAAATTATAGGCTTTGTAATGTAATGCCTCTTCTAAGCTTTGGGTTGAATACACATCTTCCAAATTGGCTTCAGCAAAAGAATTATAGTCTTTAAATTTAATCTTAATAGCCGGTATTTGTTCTGAGGAACATTGACGCCCCCTAACTGGAAATTGTTCACCTCTATAATAGTATCCTAAAACAATATCAACACTTCCATTGTTATCAAAATCATCAGCATAAACATCAAAGGACTCTTTTTCTGTAGCTCTATATTTATAATTCAGGCCTAAATTGCCTGCTACAAAATCCACATCGCCATCATTATCAAAATCCTTGGCAACAATACTGTTCCACCAGCCAGTAGATTTCTCCAATTCAAAATCTTTTGTTTTATCCGTAAACTTCCCTCTTTCATTTTCTAAAAAGGTAATAGGCATCCACTCTCCAACAATTACTAAATCTAAATCCCCATCATTATTAAAATCAGTCCAAACCGCGTCTGTGACCATTCCTATATCTTTCAAATTAGGTGCAATTTCTTGGGTGACATCTGTAAAAAGCACTTCGGAATCGGAACTATCATTCCTCAAGATATAACTGCTCGCAGGTAATGGATAATGTCTTGGTGTATGACGTCCTCCTATGAAAATATCCATATCTCCATCGTTATCATAATCACCTGTTACCACCTTAGAACCACTAACGTACATGTCTGGCAGTGCTGTTTGGTTTTTCACAAAATTCCCTTTGGTGTCGTTGATATATAAACGATCTTGATAAGGCTTTGAGTTTTTATAAAATTCGTTACCACCGCTAACCACGTACAAATCTTGAAAACCATCTCCATTAGCGTCAAAAAACAGTGCTCCAACATCTTCTTTAATTTTATCTTCAGTCCAACTTTCATCCAAAATGATCTTTTCAAAGGTTCCTTGCTTACTTTGTTGGTATATCACTCCTAGCTGCCCTGACGCTCCGCCTACAAAAAAGTCTTCCAAATTATCATTATTAACGTCTCCCACAGCCAATGCTGGTCCAAATTGGGACATTTTATTGGGCAACAATACTTGATAGAAATAGTCGTCAAATTTATTTTCTTCGTGTTTATAGCCTATCCCCAATTTATTTGTTAGATCCTTAAACAATTGCTGTTTTGAAATGGTTAACGGGGACTTGAAATTACTATTAACATAGTTTAATTCAATTTGTTTATTTACTCCCAGAGCTACAAGACTTTGTTCTTTCCCATCGGGCCAAATCACCTTAAGACTATCAATGCTCTTTACTGTCCCTACTCCAAAATTCAGTGTTGAGGGCACTGCCGATTGAAACCCCCTGGAATTCATAACCTGTTGTAATTGCATATTCCCCTCATAAAATAAAGATACTTTTGCCCCGACACCTAGCAGGTTTTTATCGCCCCCCTCAAGACGCACTTTGAGATAATTATTTGAATTATAATCTGACGTTGTATTTTTGAAAATTTTACTCGTTTCATCCAAATTATTCACTACTAAATCTAAATCGCCATCATTATCTAAATCGGCATAAGCAACGCCATTGGAAAACCCTTTATAGTTAAGTCCCCATTGTTCGCCTATGTTTGAAAAGGTAAGATTTCCATTATTCCTGAATGCATAATTATCGATTTTTTCTGAAGGAATGCCCTCTATTAAAGGCAGTAAATTGGTTCCCTCCGTTTTCTTTTCATTGTACTGTTTGCCTATCTTTTTAAAATAATCTTTATTATTTATTTCCCTTCTAGTACCATTGGTCACAAAAAGGTCTTTCCAGCCATCATTATCAAAATCGGCAAATAACGCTCCCCAGCTCCAATCTGTCAAAGCCATTTCTGCTAATCTTGGAATGTTACTAAAAAGAGGAAGACCATTTTTATTATTACCAATGTTTAATTGCAAGGTATTATGCATGTATTGTGTATGAAATCCATAGTAATCCATCTGATTGAACATGGGCACATTCATACTCTGCATATTGGCCTTAGATCTTCGATTGTCTTCAGGCGTCATATCCAATTGAAAAAAGTCTAATCTACCGTCGTTATTAAAATCGGCAACATCTGATCCCATTCCAAAAAATGCGGTTTGGTTTACCGTTTGTTTTATTTGATCTGTAAATGTGCCATCACCATTATTAAAATAAAAATTATCAGGTGATGCAAAATCGTTTGACACATAGATATCCAACCAACCATCTTCATTGTAATCTCCAATGGCAGCAGAAAGTGAAAGTCCAAAATCCAGTAATCCAGATTCGACAGTTATGTTTGTAAACGTATTATCACCATTATTTTTATACAATGAATTTGATTGTAATTCGGTTACACTATTCATTAGTTTGTAATATTCTGGAACTGAAGTCTTAAAATCGGTAGGTGGGTAATTTATAACATACAAATCAAGATCGCCATCATTATCGTAATCAAAAAAAGTACCTTGCACGCTATTGCCAACATCGGCGACACCATAACGTTCTGCCTCTTCTGAAAACACGGGTATACCATTTTCATTTAGTCCTTTATTTACAAACAACAGATTTTTTGTATTGGCCCATATACCAGATACGCTCACATAAATATCTAACCAACCGTCTGCATTTACATCGACCATGGTAACACCTGTTGTCCATATATTACTGCTTGCTTCAACCTTAGCTATTTTTGTAATATCATCGAATTGTAAATCCCCTCTATTTAAATACAATTTGTCTTCAACCATATTCCCCGTGAAGAAAATATCCTCCAATCCGTCATTATTTACATCACCAACCGCAACTCCTCCTCCCATGTACATATAGCCATAGTTAAAATAATTGATCGAATCGTTTTCTTGCAAGATATTGGCAAAATCGACTCCAGATACTTTACTATCAATTTCTTCAAATAACTTATTATTTTTAAGCACCGGCCTTTTGCTATCTGAACAAGCGATAATTATTAATGTTGCAATTAAGGGTATTACAATATTATTTAGTTTCATTTTCAATAATTTTCGGTAGAATTTATATAACGAAAGCATCAATTTACCTTTAAAATTAATGCTTTCGTTTATCATAAATTTTCTATTTTAATTAATATTAATACCCTGAATTTTGAGGTAATAACGATGGACTCGCCTCTAATTCTGCTCTTGGGATAGGTAAAAAATATTTTCTATCATCCCACTTTCTTAAAGCATCGATCACCCTATCATAGCTATAGGTATCTGTTGGAGGGGTGGTCGAATTATCTCTTAATACCGTTAGCCCTACAGCAGGTTTTATAACATCTGCTCCTATTTTCCAACGTGTAATATCATACCATCTCAGGTTCTCAAAAGCAAATTCGACCCGACGTTCATTTCTATAACGCTGCTTTAATGCCTCACCTGATTCTGTAACATCCGGCATATTAACATTAGCTCTACTTCTGACTATATTTATAGCATTACGCGCATTAGCGTCATTACCCAATTCTATTTGGGCCTCGGCATAATTCAGATACATTTCTGCTTTCCTAAAATATACCCATGGTGCATGATGATCTGGGTTTTCTAATGCCAATGGCTTAGAGGTATCGGTTTGCTTTAAAATGTTATAATGCGTCGGTGTTCCCCCATTAAGGTTTGAAGCCAACCCTGCTTTAGCAGCATTGTTAGGATCGTCTTTATCATAATGATACTCTATGGTTATGGGTGTCCCTTCTTTATTTATAACACTATTGTGATGTATAATGGTCATATTTAAACGAGGGTCCCTATTGGCCCATGGATCTTGTGGGTCTACCGGACTACCATCAATAGTTTCATACGCATCAACTATACTTTGTATGGCCATTGTGAAACGTGGGTCTGATATAAAATAGTTTGCAGGCAAATAATAGCGATCTATAACAAAGTTCCATGTCCAAACACCTGGTAAACTGGCATCCGCCGATTTGTTCTCGTTGGTATACCCCCTAGCAAACATCACCTCTTGCGAGCGTGTTTCATTATAAATATTAGAATAATCTGGGTCAATGCCATATTCAGATAAGTTCATAGCTGCTTCAGCGGCATCACTAGCTGCTTGCCATTTGCTTAGATCATCATCAGGGTTATGCAATGCACTAGCCGCATATAACAACACTCTGGATTTTAATGCCATGGCTGCTCCTCTGGTTGCTCTTCCTGTATTTTCATCGAACGCTTCGGTAGGTAAATCAGGAATAGCTGCATTTAATTCATTGACAACAAAAGCTGACACTTCATTATAAGGTGTTCTTGTCCTATCAAATTCAGATCCAAGGTCGACCAAATCTGTTATTAATGGTACGTCGCCATAGAAACTGATTAAGTCGAAATAACACCATGCCCTTATAAAGCGCATTTCGGCAGTTAACTTTTTCACTAAATCAGGAGAGGCTCCTGTATTTTCTATCCTATTAAAATAAATATTTATTTTTCTAATATTTGCATAATTTTCACGCCACGCATTTTGGGTAAAATCTTCAGAGTTATCAGCGGTATGTTCATTTCTACCATATAATTGAAGACCTCCACCATCTCCTACATACATAGCATTATCAGATCCTGCTTCGGTAAAAAAGGCTCCGAACTGAAAGAACCTAAAGGCTCTATAATTTCCCAAAACATAGGCATCCAATAATACATCATCGTTAAATATATCATCATCAGAGATGTCTGCTAATGGCTGTTTATTTAATACATCCTCACTACAAGAGAATACTAAGACCGTTGTTATTACAGTAATAAATAACATTGCAATCGCTCCAGCCCTTTTCTTATGATTAATAGTATTTTTCATCATTCTATAATATTTTATAACGTTCTATTCTTTATTAATTAAAAAGTTAAGCTGGCTCCGAAATTGAAAATCTTTTGAATTGGTACGGTACCTAATATGGCAATACCTTGTTCGGGATCTCCTAATCCATCATTTTTAAAGTCATCAAACAAGAATAAATTACTACCGCTGACGTAAAGACGCAGATTGGACAATCCTACTTTCGAAACAATTTCCTGAGGTAAGGTATAGGCTAATTGAACATTTCTGAGCCTCACAAAAGAAGCATCCCGGATCTAGAAATTAGAGGCATTATCTCCCCCCAAATAACCATTTCTCGCTGATTCTGTGGCGCCTAATCTGGGCAATGATGCATTAGGATTGTCAGGAGTGTAGGCATTTCTTAATAAATACGATAAATCACCTTGCCCAAAAATAGCCGTTTGTGTTGCTGTTGTATTGGCTACCCCCTGAAAGAATACGCTTAGTTCAAAATTCTTGTAGTCGAAACCTAAGTTTAACCCAAACTGTATACTTGGGTCTGGTTCAAAAGCGATTCTGTCATTTGCATCAATCACACCATCTTCATTGGTATCTGCATATATGAGATCACCAATTCCAGCACCTGCCAATCCTGGATTATTATCTAAGTCTGCCTGACTTCGATAAATGCCAATAGCATTATATACTAATCTGCTTCCAATAGGTCGCCCCTCTAAATTCTGATAGAGTTCTGCCGGCTCAACTGCATCCTGGAATACTAACTCATTTTCGGCATAAGCTACATTTCCTTCAACCGAAAAATCTACATTACCTAATTTTGTTCTATAGCCTAATATCGCGTCAAACCCCTTATTTTTAACTATGCCAATATTTTCATCAGGTCTTTGGTCTGGAGTAACTCCTGTATATAACGGGATACTTACGTTTCTGGGTGCCAGGATATCACTCCTGTCCTCAGTAAAGACATTTAAATCTAAGGTTAATTTGTTTTTAAAAAACCCAGCTTCTAGACCAAAATTATACGTTTCAGATGTTTCCCATGTTACAAATGGATTGGCTACAGTACCTATTTGACTCACTACAGGATAATTGGATAAAGTACCCGTACCCAAAGGAAAAGATCCATTATTTCCAAATCGGTTCAAATATTGAAACGCATCAATTAAATCGTTACCAGTTCTTCCCCAAGTTCCTTTTAATTTTAAATTACTTATGGTATTACTGTCTTTCAGGAAGTTCTCTTCAGATAGCCTCCAAGCTACCTGTACAGAAGGAAAAAACCCGAATTTTCTTCCAGGAGCAAAATTAAAACCACCTTGATGTCTAAAACCAAAGTCTACAAAGTACTTCTTATTAAAATCATAGGCAAGTGTTCCAATATAGCTTAATCTTGCATTCTCAAAAGCAAATCCCCCAGTTGTTTGGTTTTGGGTGCCTCCTGCAAAAAGCTGATCTATGGTACTTGCCAAAAAATCTCTTCGTGACAAGTTAGAACTATTAAATTCCTGTTCGCTTTGTTCAACTGCCAAAAATGCATTTACAGAATGTTTCCCAAAAACATTGGCATACCTTAAGTTCATATGACCTGTTAGCTCTAAATCCCTTTCATAATCTTCAGTCACTTTAACATCTCTGGAGATAATATCTTCTACAATATTTCCATTGGCGTCTATATCGTATTGTAAAAAGGATCTATCGAACTGCTTATCATAATCTTGACGAAAACGAACTGCCCCCCATACTTCAGCATTTAAACCTTCAATTCCTGGTATTTTATAGGCAACGCCCAATTTTCCATTAAATAAGGTATTACGTTCACGCTGATAGCCACTTTCGGTACGAGCAATGGCTAATGGGTTTAAATTTAAGTTTGTTAACCTCAATCGCAAAGGCCTACCATCTGACGTTGTAGGCGTTTCGTAAGGAAGTCCTTTGGCCGCGGCATTCCCCACATCTCCGGGAGACGCACCAAAAAACTGGTTCTTATCATACCGTCCTGCAAGATTTAATGAAATTTTTATCCTTTCGGTCGGGTTAACATCCAAATTGGATCTGAAATTATATTGCTTCACATCTGTCACATTATCCTGCACAATTATCCCTTCCCTTTGGGAGGTACTGAGAGAGGTAAAATAACTAATGGATTCGTTACCTCCTCTAAGAGACAAATTATGTCTTGTTTGTACTGAAGTTCTATCAAATACTGTTTTATACCAATCCGTATTTTTAAAACCCGGAGCAGCAAATTCTGCTATTTCCTGATCCGTAAACGATATAACATTGGCACTGGGGTCTCTTTCCAGAATGGATCTGGACATGGTTGCAAACTCCAAAGCTGTTGCTCGTTCCGCAAATCGGGTTGGTGACACAATACCCGTGTTAATGGTATAGTTAAAAACCGGCTTTCCGGATTTACCCCGTTTTGTAGTAACTAAAATTACACCATTAGCCGCTCTGGATCCATATACCGAAGCAGATGCATCTTTTAAAACTGATATGCTCTCGATATCTTCAGAATTAAGTCCGCTTAAACCATCGGCTCCAATAACACCATCTATTACTATCAGTGGTTGATTATTTCCAAAGGTTCCCGTTCCTCTAATAAGAATACTTATTCCTTCACGTCCAGGCTGTGCTCCCGTTTGAGTCACCGCCAACCCCGGCAATCGACCAGCCAAAGAAGTAACAAAGTTTACTTCCGGGCTCTTCTTTGTTAGTTCTCCGGAGACTTGGGCCACGGCCCCTGCGACTTCAAGTTTCTTCTTGGTGCCATACCCAACTACAATAACATCATCCAAAGTAGCAATTTCTTCTTCTAGGGACACGCTAATCGTTGTTTGGTTACCCACTAATACTTCTTTAGTTTTGAATCCCAAATAAGAAAACACCAAAGTAGCTTCGTTTGAGACATCTTGTAATACATAATTACCATCAAAATCCGTTGAAACTCCAATTGTCGTCCCTTTAATAATAACAGAAACACCTGGCAACGGTTCATTAACCGAAGAGGTTACATTTCCTGAAACTTGTTTTTGGGCATAAATACTTACTGTTACCAACAGTAGCAAACTCAAAACCAAATTCATTTTAAAATAAGTTTTTCTCATATTATAAATTTGTTAGTTATATGATGGTAAAATTATTTACCTATGCCCATCTTCTGGTTTAATTATTAATCTCAATAGTATAATTATCATTCTTTTTTAACTATTGGCAGTTTATAGATTTATCTAAAAAAAATTATTATCTTATTTTCACAATCAAATTATGGCTTACAATGGGCGTTAATAGTAAAATACTCAATATATTACTAATTGCTATATTCTTTTTCCCATTTACTATTGTTTCTCAAAGTGATAAATTAAATTTTAAAGCCTTCTTAATAGAAGATGGTTTGGCTTCGGTTAATAGTATATTGAGGGATAGAAATGGTTTCATGTGGTTTGGTGGAACTCATGGACTATACCGGTATGACGGATTCAATTTTAAAATATTTATATCGCTCGATGATGATAAATTGTCCCTAAGCGACAATTACATTACTGCACTTTTCGAAGACAGCGATGGATTTATATGGATAGGCACAAGACAAGGTGGTCTCAATAAGTTCGATCCGATGGATGAATCATTTACTAATCACAGGAACAACCCTTTATCTATTTACAGAAAAAACTACACTACCACCATTACCGAAGATTCCGAAAAAAACCTTTGGATCGGCACCATCGGTGAAGGTGTTTTTTATTTGAACAAGAAACTAAATGAAGTTGAAAATTTTCTACATTATAATAATGATATCAACTCTATAATCAACAACGACATTTTTTCTATCATTGCTAAAAATGATAATGTCTGGATTACTTCCAATACAGGTGTTCTAGATTGTTATGATAGGACTAAAAGTGTTTTTTATCATTATAAATATAGCGAAAAAGATTATCAAAGTACTAGAAATGGACAGCGTCTATGTCTTGACCATAGAGGTAACCTATGGATTGGAACTGAAGAAGAGGGGCTTTTTAACTTTAATGTCCAAAAGAAATCTTTTAAAAGTTATAATTACAAAAAGGATGAACCATCAATTAGCTCAAATATTATAACCGATGTAAAAGAAGGTAAACCCAATGAAATTTGGTTTACAACTGATGGAGGTGGTCTTAACCTTTTAAATTCGAATACGGGAAAAATTACGGTTTACAAGAACGACATCTATAACACTAATAGTATTACTAATGATTCGTCCTACTCCTTATTTGTTGATTCAAACTTTGACCTTTGGTTAGGGATGGGAGACGGAACGGTCAATCGAACCAACACCTCGCCTTTTGAAACTTATCAACTATCCCCTTCTTTACCTAAAAGTAGTTTGAGTTTTAACGTGGTAGTTTCATTATACTTAAATAACAATATACTTTGGATAGGTACTGGTGGCGGTGGTTTAGATCGATTGGATATAACGAACAATTTATTTTTAAATTATAAAAATGATCCGGCAAATGAGCTTTCTTTACCTTCAAACATTGTAATGACTGTCATGGAAGACTCCGATGGTTATGTCTGGACAGGGAACTTTAAAAAAGGGGTTAGCTATAAGAAAAATGGAGAAACAGTTTTTTATTCTCCCAAGTTTAACCCAATTGGTGCCCCTAACTTAAAACACAATTTGGTATTTGACTTAATTGAGGATCTTCAGGGTAATATATGGATTGCCACCTACGACGAGGGCCTTTATTGCTACAAGAAAAACAAAAATGAAATTACACACTATAGTATTAAAAATGATAATTCCAGTGGTCTAAAAACCAATAAAATTTTGCGTCTTTTATGTGACAGTGAAGACAACATATGGATTGGGACTTTAGATAAAGGTATTCAAATTTTAAATTTAAAAAATAAAACGTTCCTTTCACTTGACGACATTGGGTTCAATCTCCAACATCGCATAATCAAACCCGTAAAAGATATATATGAAGATTCTGAAAAGAATATATGGATAGCTACTGAAGGTGAGGGCGTTTACAAGCTTAATAATAAAGATAAAAACTTTAAACATTACACCACGGATGACGGATTCCCCAGTAATTCTATTTATGGTGTAATGGAGGACAACAGTGGCGATTTTTGGTTTGGTACTAATAAAGGCATAACAACACTAAAAAAATCGAGCAATAATATTTTAACCTACAATACGTTTGATGGGTTGCTCACAAACGATTTTGAATCTGGCGCAATAGCTAAAGCACCTGATGGGAAATTGTTTTTTGGAAGTAAAAAAGGGCTGGTTTCCTTTTATCCAAACAAACTTATAACAAAACCAGAACCCATTAATTTATTGCTAACCAACTTTCAAATCTTTAATAAAACAGTTCGCGTTAACGAGTTAATTGAAGGCAATAAACCACTAGACACGTCTATAGTTTTTATCAATAATATCACATTGCCCTATAACTTAAATAATTTTTCTTTTGATTTTGCCACCCCGGGGTACTCTGCCCCTCACAATATTAAGTACGAGTATATGCTTGTGGGTATAGATGCCCGATGGATCAGCACACCTTCCGAGTATCATTTTGCCAGTTACTCCAACATTCCACATGGCTCTTATATATTTAAAGTTAAAGCCATTGATGAGAATAGTTTAGAAAACGCGACCGTTTCCGAAAAACAAATAGGTATTACAATAACCCCTGTTTGGTGGCAAACCAACCTGGCTTATTTTACTTATTCTGTAATTCTTATTTCTCTTATATTATTCATTTACTATAATGCAAAAAATAGAATACGATTAAAAAACGAATTACTAATTGAAAAATACAAGCATGAAAAAGATGAAGAGTTACACCAATCTAAAATAAACTTCTTTACAACTATTTCGCATGAGTTGAGGACATCTTTAACTCTTATTCTTGCCCCTCTGGAAGAGTTAACCAGAATTAAGAATGCCAACAACAGGATTAGTAATCTTGTTATGACCATGAATAGAAACGGGCAAAGACTGTTTAATTTGGTTAATCAAATACTAGACTTCAGAAAAATGGAATCCAGCATAGCCAAATTGAAGGTTACCAAAGTAGATTTAAAAGATTTTTTTAATGAGCTGTGTATTCCATTTTATCAATATGCCAAAGAAAGGGATATTCAGTTTCAATTAACCGTTTCCAATAGTTGCGATGAGGGATGGATAGATACGAATAAATTGGAAATCATAGTTTATAATATTTTATCGAACGCATTCAAATTTGCGAAAGACAAAGTTGATATAAATGTTGACCTGGATGAAAAAGACGAGCGGCTCATCATTAAAATAAAAGATAACGGCAAAGGAATTTCACAAGATAACATATCGAAGGTTTTTCAAAACTTTTATCAAATAGAATCAGAAAAGAACAATTCAACAACAGGTACCGGTATCGGTTTAACCATTACCAAAAATTTGGTTGACATCCATTATGGAGAGATCTTAATTAAAAGCGAATTAAATCAATTCACAATTTTTAATGTCATAATCCCTATAACCGAAACATTTTATAGTGATGATGAAATTACGGCCTTTGCTATTGAAACAGAGATCTCCATGGATGAAATAAAAGAAGGTGTCATTATAAACGATGATACTATTTATGTTAGTTCTTCTTCAATCGAAAAACCTATACTATTAATTGTAGAAGATAACTTTGAAATTAGAAACCTTATTAAAAGTCACTTTTCAAACGACTTTAAAGTCATTACGTCTGCCAATGGCACTGAAGGTGTTCAGAAAGCGTTTAAATCTGTTCCTGACTTAATTATTTCTGATATTATGATGCCCGAAATGAATGGCCTGGAACTTTGTGAGTAATTAAAAAACGACCCCCGAACATCACATATCCCAATAATTCTTTTAACCGCCCGGGGATCTCATGCCTTTCAAATTGAAGGTTTGGAGTACGGTGCAGACGACTATGTGACGAAACCTTTTAACCTGGAGATATTAAATGCCCGGGTAAAAAACTTAATAGCATCCAGAAAAACCCTGAGAGAAACCTTTAGAAAAGAAGTATTGCTAAAACCAAAAGATATTGCTATTAATAATGTTGACGAACAATTTATTGAGAAAGTGATGGCGCTTATCGAGGAGCATATGGCAGATTCAAAATTCACAGTGGCGATGCTTGCCAAAGAAATAGGTATGTCTCACTCCGTTTTATATCGAAAAATAATGGCTCTAACCGGTCAGAACATTAATGAGTTTTTAAAATCTGTAAAACTATCCAGAGCTGCCCAATTAATTAAAGATAGTAGTTATACAATTAATGAAATTAGTGATTTAACCGGGTTTTCCAATCCTAAATATTTTAGTACTTGCTTTAAAAAAAAATATGGGGTAACACCCACGAAATATAGATCTAACTAAAGTTCATAAAGCTTTTCAATATACTCCAACCAACTTTCCTTACTTCGTCTGCTAATGGATGACAAAAATTAGATGTTTTAAAATTTACTTGACACCTTCCTATATCCTAGCTATTATTGTCACAAAAAAAGGACTTCATTTTCTTGAAGTCCTTTTTCTTTACTTGTAGCGAGAGCGGGGCACGATCCCGCGACCTCCGGGTTATGAAAATATACAATAGAACATCAAAATACAACAAATAAATTGATAATGAACTAATTACAGGTTTACACATATCGATTAAAGTCAATTAATATCGTTTAAAACTAATAAATGTTGTACCTATGTTGTACCTGATTTTTTGTATTTTTAAAAATAATTTTAAACCATGGCTACCGTTCAAACAGTTTTACGCAAGAAAGTAAATGCGCAAAATCTATACCCTATAACAATTCGTATCATAAAAGATAGAAAAACGTCGTTTATTTCTATAGGCCAGCACATAGCTTTAAAGTTTTGGGATGAGCAAAACAAAAAAGTAAAGAAATCTCATCCCAATGCTACTCGTATAAATCGTTTAATTTTAAAAAAGCTATCTGAGGTTAATGATAAATTGTTAGAAGCAGAAATTAATGAGGAATTTGTTTCGGCTTCTCAAGTAAGAGCTAACGTTAAAGGAAAGAATAAAATAGATTTCTTTCGCTTAGCAGAATTACATCTTGAAAATTTAAAGAAAGCAGAAAAACACTCTCAATATTTAACACAAAAGGGAAGGGTTACTAAATTTAAAGAATTCGTAGGTAAGGATAAATTGAATTTTAAAGAGATAACGGTCTTTTTGTTAAAAAATTTTGAAGGCTATCTACTTAATCAGAAAAAGAGAAAGCCGAGGACAGCTGTTAATTATATGATAATGATTCGTAAGATTTATAACCTTGCTATCTCGGAGGGTTTGGCTGAGAACAGTAATTATCCTTTTGGAAAAGGAAAGATTCAAATTCGTATTCCTGAATCGGATAAAGTTGGTTTATCTATTGAGGAAGTTAAAAAGCTCGAAACTGCTAAGGATTTATCCTTTGCTCAACAAGATGCTGTTAATGTTTGGCTAACTAGTTTTTATTTTGCAGGAATAAGAGTAAGTGACATGTTACAATTACGGAAATCCGATTTTAAAGATGGCCGCTTATTGTATAGAATGAATAAAAATCAGAAAGTTGTGTCCCTCAAAGTACCACGTAAAGCCGAAATAATTTTGGACTTATACAATAAGCCCGGTATAGGAAATCATGACCTTATTTTTCCTTATTTAAGGGGGACTAATTTTAATGATTCTAAGGAGTTGTTGACGAGAATTAAAACTGTAACAAGAAATTTAAACCGAAGATTAGAATTGGTTGCTAAAGAATTAAAAATAGATAAAAAGTTAAGTATGCACATAGCTAGACATACGTTTGGTAATATATCTGGTGATAAGATTCCTATTCAAATGTTACAAAAGTTATACCGTCATTCATCTATTACAACTACAATTGCCTATCAGTCGAGTTTTTTGAAAAAAGATACTGATGATGCTTTGGATAGTGTCGTGAACTTCTAAAAATATTTCTTACATATGAGCTTTTCAATATTTAACTTTGCTTGTTTCTTAGACATTAAGAAAATTAAAGGCTCTCTATTCAAATAACTCTTCTATAGTATTACGATCACTGGCATTTGGTAATGGAATGTCTAACATCATTGATATCGTTGGAGCTATTTGGGTTATGCTATGCTGTTTTACCGATTCGCCTTTTGGCACTTTGGCTCCAAACCACAATAAAGGCACATGGGTATCACTGGTATAAGTTGTACCATGTGTTGTACCATAAGTTCTTTGTTCCATCCACCCAGAATACATGTGGTAATATATGTCTCCAGATTCTTCGGGGTTATAACTGTTCGCGATAAAATAGCCTATAGTACTATTTTTTACGTTCCATTCATTCAATCCGGGAGCAAAAACTTCTTTTACACCTTCTACGTTTTTTAAATAGGAAATGGCCTTTTTAATAACTTCCTCCTTTGGTGTTTTGGTTTTACTTATATAGGCCTGTGTTTTGTCCATGTAAGCTATATAATTGGCTTCACCAAATTCTTTAGATAAATAGGCATTTAAACTATCTTTAATTTGCTTGGAGTTATAAAACTTTCCTGGAAGTCTTTTTGATTCTAAAAATACCGGATTGTCACTTCCTGCATGATCTGCCGTGAGGAACAAGGTGTAATTTCCTTTACCAACCTCTTTATCCAAAGTATCCAATAATAATGCTATTTCACGGTCTAAGCGTACATAGGTATCTTCAAGTTCTTTGGAACGGATACCGAAGTTGTGGCCTACATAGTCTGTACTGGAATAGCTTATGGTTATAAAATCTGTTTCGTTGGTTTTTCCTAATTGTTCTTCTTTGATTATGGTTTTTGCTAATTGTGTCAAGATGGTATTTCCATAAGGCACTTCGGTCAATAATCCATAGCCTCCATTATTGGATTTTAACTTCTTTAGGTTATAGGGGAATGTACTATTTTCTTTTCCTTTAAAGACCTTTTCAAAAGTATCATTATCTGGATTGCTATTTTTATAGTTTTCTATGGGTAATAACGGTTTCCAACTCAGGTTCAATAGAGAATCTGCTTTTTTGGCATTGTTAAAATCTACAAGCCAGTTGGGCAGTTTTTCAGTATAATAGGAACTGGTTATAAAATGGCCATTGTTGCTATTGTACCAATAGGCGGCATTGGCCAAATGCCCTGCTGGACAGATAGCTCCCCGATCCTTTAGGGAAATGCCTATGACTTTTGACCTTCCTTTTGTGAACAACTTAAGTTCATCGGTAATGGTTGTTGTTTTGATGTTTTTGGGTGACCTGAAATAGCTCTTAAACTTTAAATCTGTTTTTATGCCATCGCTATCCACTAAAAATTTAGTGGAATCCTCTACACAATACATCGTTCGGTTTAGTGCCCTACTGTACCAATCGTTTGATACTATGCCATGGTTTGTTGGGGTGGTTCCTGTATATACTGAAGTATGCCCTGGACCTGTTGCTGTGGGAACATAGTTATAATGGGTGTTTTTTACATTAAATCCCTCTCTTAATAATCTTTTAAATCCATTCTCGGTATAATTATCCTGAAAACGATAGAGGTATTCTGAACGCATCTGGTCTATGACAATACCGACTATTAGTTTTGGTTTTTTAGCTTGTTGGGCATTGACAATTTGGTTGAAAAAAGTTAAAGTTATGACTAATAATGTGCTTAAAATTTTATGTTTCATTTTTATTTTGATTTATATGGGCCGAATTTTTCTTTTACTGTTAATGTTGTTGTATCATCGTTTAAAACATAGACGTCATATGTGTCGCCATTGGGATAAACCCTAATAAGAATGTGCCCATGCATACTTTTATAGTTATCCTTAAACCAAGGCCCGTAAGTTACCAATGTTTCATCGTGCATATTGGTAGCAAAAATATCGCGTCCTTGGGCATTTTCATCCTTATAGATTAAACGTTGATAGACTTCTTGTCCCGGATGGTCTGAGCACCAACTTTGTTGTACCACCACCTTGGGATCTAAGGTTTTTACAAAATATTCATTGGTGGCATCCCGGTTTCCATGGTGGTCTAGGGTGGTAACCTCTACGTTGCCTACCGCTTTTGCCATGGGGGTTTCCACATCGAACCATTGGGGCAAACCAAAACCTTGAAGCCCTGTATTGTCGCCTCCTGTAAAATAATCGAAATTACCGTAGGATATTTTTATGGCTAAACTCAATGGGTTTTCATTGTATTTACCTTTGTAATAGTCGGTCATGTCTTCATCAGAAAAGTAGTCAAAAGTCTCTTCAGCATTACCTGTCCAAATCGTGCCATTAGATTTTACATTTCTAATACTGAAATTTTTAAATTTTTCCGGTTGTCTTAATAAAACTAGTTGAGCATTACTCCCAACTATTAAGGCTTCCACCGATAAGTCCTTTTTACTTATAAACTTTTGATAGTCCTGAAACAGAGAATCGCTAGATAGATATTTCTTTAGATCCAAAGGAAAGTTATAGTCCGGATAGTTCCTGTCTATTACCTTTTTCATAGGCACTAGCTTTTCTAGATCGACAAAACTTCCATAATGATCCTCATGGAAATGGGAGATCAGTACATAGTCAATTTCTGGTTTTTCACCCTTTGTCATTACATCTTTTATATAAAGGGCTATGTATTGGGCTGCAGTAAGCGAATCACTTGGTTTTGGGGGTGATGCCTTTAAGGGCGCATATTTATGCTCGAACTTGTCTTTATCTAAATCCCCTGCATCAAATAACAGTGTGGTGCCATCTGGTAATACCATAAAAGTGGCGTCGCCCCTACCGGTATTGATATGGTGGATGTCTAAATAGCCTTCTTGCCAAGGACGGAATAGTTCAGCTTTTGATTCCACCAACTCATTACTTCCTTCTTTTTTTGCCTTTATACAATTGTAGCTTATTAAAACAATTACAATTACTAAATAATATTTGAATTTATTCATCCGCTTAAGTTTTCTTCCACGTCAAAAGTACCAATATCTTATCTTTTTAGTTGTGAAGGTTTTTACTTCTTAGGTATTCCAACAACAGTTTAGGATGGTCTGTTTGGATGATTGCCGGTTTAAGAGCTATTACTCGATCCATTGATTCTGTATTCCCTAAAATAAAATCATCGTCCTCGTTCCATAACGTGTTAATGAATATTAACTGATTGTTTTTCATTGCCAGTTTCATCATTTGCGGAGTAAAACTCTCTTCTGTGAAATGTTGTAATGCAGAACGTGTGTTTTTAGTATAAAACCATACATCTTCCTTAGTTTTGGATAAAGGCAATGTAGCGTAAAGAGAATCAATTCCTATCATCTCCATAACTTTTTCCTTTTTACCAATAAATGAAATAACTTCATGCTCCATATCATATGCTTTCAACATACTATAGAGTTGTTTATAATTTACAGCTTTTAAATCTAAATTAGGAATAACCTTTCCTTTAGCCAATCTTAAAGCATCTTTTAACAAAGGTATTTTTTCGTTTGTAATGGAATCATTTATTTTTAAATTAAACCTTTGCAACTCCTTATATGTGTAATCTTTTACAAATCCTTTACCTGTAGATACTCTTCCAATACTGTCGTCATGCATTAGAACCAAAATATTATCTTTTGTTGTTCTTACATCCAACTCAACAAAATCAATTTGAGCTTCAATGGCTTTTTTTATGGACTGTAATGAATTTTCCGGAGCAAATTTATGAAACGACCTGTGGGCGCAAACAAGAATGTTTTTTTCGGTTTTGTTTTTAATTTTTCCTAAAATACTATTCTGACTTATACCTATAGTAGTTTGACTTTTATCTGAATTTACTTTTTTACAAGTAATAAACAATAGAAAAAGAATGAAATAAAAAAGGAAGTTGGTTTTCATTTTTAAGCTTTTTATATTTAAATTTATTGGTAATGAAGACTTTGTTTGTCAAAAACTCATTAATATTTCTGGAAAGTCTGTTTGTCTTATATCTGTTTTAAAATAAAGGGCTGAGATTAAATTCAACCCTTTATTAAAACAAACTAAACCAACTCAAAAAAAATTACTAATTATATCCAGGATTTTGAGGCAATAATGCTGGGTTTGTATCTATTTCACTTTGAGGAACAGGATAAATTAATTGATTTCCTGAAATGTTATTTAACGTTACTGGTACTCCGCCTGTATTTGTCTCATGTCCATTCATCACCTCAACAGCTCTACCTGTTCTAACCAAATCTGGCCATCTATGGTTTTCAAACGCCAATTCCCAGCGCCTTTCATTTTCAATGGCTAATCTAAACTCTGCTTGATTTGTAACCGTAGCAGAGGTTAAATCTGCTAAGCCAGCTCTATTTCTGATCTGATTTATCAAATCAAATGCTGGCCCATCGGCAACATAACCTTGCTCATTTAAAGCCTCTGCATGCATTAATATTACATCGGCATATCTTAAAACTATTGAATTTATACCAGAATCTAAAGGGCCTGCTGTTGCAGCCACAAGCTTTTTAGGATATAATACATTATCAACTCCAAATTGTCCAATATTAACATCTCTACGTATATCTGCTGGGTCATAAGAATCCCATAAATCTTGCGTTGGACGGTTACTACCGTTAGAACTTCCGTTAACTACCAACGCTCCCCCTCCAAATGGCCCAAATAAATTAGAATATACACTACCTTCTCCTATGCCAGTGCCTTCTCCATTTACAGAAAAAGAGCTACCTTTTCCAGACTCATATTGTACTTCAAAGATAGATTCTTGGTTATTTTCATTAGATTCTCCAAATATATCGGCATAATTAGGCACCAAACTATATCCATTTACATTTCCTAATGCAGCAATAGCTTCAGAGTAATTCCCTAATGTTAACTCAACTTTACCTAATAATGCATAGGCTGCTCCCTTTGTGGTTTTCCCAACAACACTTTGCGATGCTGGTAACGCACTAGCTGCAGCTGTTAAGTCTGTTACAATTTGAGCATACACTGAAGCTGCTGTATCCCTCCCTTCACCAAAAGCATCAAATGGGTCTATTGTTTCAGTAACAACTAAAGGCACATCTCCAAAAACCCTAACCAAATTGAAATAAATCAATCCCCTAATAAATTGTACCTCTCCTTTTCTTATTGACTTTGTAGAGGCATCCATATCATCAATATCCTCTATACGGTTAAGTATAGCATTACATCTCTGAATGCCCAAATAAGCATCTTTCCATGTGGCTTCAAGAACAGCATTGGAAGATCTTACGGAAAACAAATCTATATCAGAGACAATGCCTCCTCGTCCACCTAATGAGGATTCATCAGAATTGTCTGATCTTACCTCAAACAAATAATTTAAACTTTCGCCATACAGCCCTTGTTGTTGAAGCGCATCATATGCTGCATTTACAGCCACATCAACATCTGCAGCCGATTTTAAAAAATTTGCAGCACTTGGAGTAGAAATTGGGGCTAGATCCAATTCGTTACTACATGAAATGAATATAATTGTTAGTATAAATATGATTACTATTTTTTTCATGATCTTATGCTTTAATAATTAAAATGTTAGATTAAGTCCTACGGTGAAGGATTTAGTAGTAGGATAACCTCCCCAGTCTACACCAGGCTCTAATGGTCCTCCTGAAGCTCCCAGGCCTACTCTAGAATTTACCTCTGGATTATATCCCGAATATTTGGTAAATGTAAAAGGGTTTATTGATGAGAAATAAATCCTTGCTTTATCAATACCTATCTTTTCAGAAATTTTAGAATCCAAGGTATATCCCAATGTTATATTTCTAAACCTCAAGAAATCGCCATCCTCAACAATCTTACTTGATCTATCATAAAAAGCACCATTATTACCCGCTCTGGCAAAACCATTCCCTAGATTAGAAGGCGATTGCCAACGACCTTCAACCCGTTCTGCTAAAGCATTTCCAAAACCTCCTTCTAATGTTAAGAAGAAATAGTTAAAATTCAAGATATCATGTCCTTGTGAGCCTTGCAATAATGCCGTTAAATCCCAATTTTTATACTTGAAACTGGTTGAGAATCCATAGGTAAAATCTGGCTGAGAATTACCAACAACTTTCCTGTCCCCATCATCAATAACTCCATCACTATTGACATCTTCAATTTGATAATCACCGGGAGCTGTCCCCCTACCTGTTGTAACATGAGCAGAGGCATCAATTTCAGCTTGGGTATTATAAACCCCTATAATATTCCATAGATAAAACTCACCAATAGGTCTTCCTATTTCTGTTTTATGGAATTTTGACACAATCTGGGTTTGATCGGTACCTAATGATAAAACTTTATTTTTATTAGTTGAAATATTAAATGTTGAAGACCATTCCACTTCACCTAACTTGATATTGTTCGTTGAAATTGCAAATTCAAATCCTTTGTTTTCAACTTCCCCAAGGTTTTGTAATGACGTAATAAAACCTGTTTGGGAGGGCACGGGAACATTTAATAATAAACCGTCTGTTGTAGATTTATAATAATCCGCAATAATTGAAATCTTATTATCAAATAACCCTAAATCAATTCCAAAATCGAGCTGTTTTGTTTCTTCCCAAGATAAGTTTGCATTTGGAGAGGTTTCAGTTGCCAAACCACCCAAGTTACCATAATTTGCATCGCCCAATAAAGCAATTCCACCATAATTAGGTATTAAATTATTACCTGTCACACCCCAGCTTGCTCTCAATTTTAAATCACTAATAGATTCATTGTCTATTAAAAAATCTTCTTCACTCATTCTCCATCCAAGTGACACAGATGGGAAATTACCCCATTTTGAGTTATCCCCAAATCTTGAAGATCCATCTCGCCTGAATGAAACACTCAATAAATATTTTCCTTTGAAATCGTAATTTAACCTACTTATATATGAGATTAGCGACCATTCTTCTTCATTGGTATCTGCTCCTGTAACAATGTTCGCTCCATTAAAAGTTGATTTATCATTTGCAAAGGCATTTGTACTTTCAATAAAGTTATAGAATAACCTTTCCTTCTGGAAAGAATATCCTAACAGAATATCTAGATTGTGATTTTCATTAAAAGTCTTCTTGAAATTAAGAGTGTTTTCAGTAATATAATTAAAGTTCTTATTAACATCCAACCTACCTGTTGCTGCAACGGATGCTCTATTTCTACGTGTTCCAATGCTAGATGGTCTAAAAATATTTTGTTCAGCATCTGAATAATTTAATCCAAAATACGTTTTAAAGTTTAAATTATCGGTCAAATAAAAATCTAGATAGGTGCTACCCAAAACATTAAATCTTCTTAAAAGCTGCTCTCTTTGAATAGCCACTGCTACAGGGTTTTCAAATCTTGCTCCATTGTTTTGAAGCCCTGTAGGTGATTGTCCGAAAATTATTTGCTCACTAATAGTCAATGAGCCATCGGGGTTATAGGCCGTAAAGTTTGGATATGCAAATAGCGATGTAATTACTATACCATCTGCCCCATGATGAATCTCGGAAACCTTATTATTTGTTAAGTAACTTGGGGCAACTTTTACTCCTAATTCAATATTCTTTAAAAACTTACCTTCAGGGTTCTTAAATATATTTGAAGTTAGATTAGCCCTAAAACTATACCTTTTAAAATCAGTACTAATGATTATACCGTCTTGATCGAAATACTCTCCCGAAACATAAAACTTAGTATCCTCATTTCCTCCCGCAGCTGAAAATTGATAACTGCTAATTGGAGCTGATCTGAAAATCTCATCCTGCCAATCGGTATCAGTTAAACCTGGTGTTCCGGCTAAATAAGGTTGGTATACATCCGGAACATAATTTGGTGCAAAAATACCTTGGCTCTGAAAGTTTTCTGTTTGAAATTCCGCCCATTGATACGCATTTGCCAAATCATAAGTATTGGATACTTTCTGAAAACCCGTGTAAGAATTAAAACTAAACTTAGTATCACCTTGCTTACCTTGCTTTGTTGAAACTATAATTACACCATTAGATCCCCTAGACCCATAAATAGAAGCAGAGGCTGCATCCTTTAAAACCTGAACATTTTCAATGTCATTTGGATTTATATCGCTAAGCTTTACACTTTCTGAAGGAAACCCATCAATGACCAACAAAGGAGTCGAACCAGCAGTTATAGTTCCAACTCCTCTCACTTTTATATCTGAAGCCTCTCCTGGACTACCAGTACCCTGTGAAACTTGCACCCCCGAAACTTGACCAGCTAAAGCTTGGTCAAAACTGGTGACAGGTAAATCTGCTATTTGCTCTGACTTTACTGAAGAAATAGCTCCTGTTACTTTTTTTCTAGATTGCGAACCATAACCAACAACAACGACTTCATCTAACTTGGCTGCATCTTCCTGTAAAGTTATAGTGATATCTTTTTGGTTCCCCACTATAATTTCTTGTGTCACAAAACCTATGTAGGATATTACTAATATTGAATTTTCATTTTCTACATCTAAAGAAAAATTACCATCAAAATCGGTTTGAGTGCCATTTGTGGTTCCTCTTTCCAGAACATTTGCTCCTGGTAAGGGTTGGCCATTTTGGTCTGTAACAGTTCCTGAAATGGTGTGTTGTTGATTTTTAGTTTTTTCAGATATCGTCTTTTTTGGGGTAATAACTACCGTATTATCCTTACTTAATTGAAAATTGACACCTGAATTAGAAATAACCATTTCTAATAGCGTGTTCGCATTTGTAACTCCCTTTTTTAATTTTACCTTAGGTAAGTCATTAAACAAATCATCTCGATAAATAAATTTCAAGTCGGTTTGATCACTTATCATTTTAAAAACATCATGAACAGTAACAACTTTATCTCTATCAATTGTAATTTTCACATTCTGGGATAACACATTTGATGAGGTGAAACCAAACGTTGCCAAACAGCATAATAGAATGAAAGCTCTCATAAGAATTTTGATTATTCGTTTTATATATAGAAAACGAAAATGGGTAAATTTAATTTCCATAAATTTGCATTGTATTAGTTAGTTAAACATTTAATTAATTAATCGTATATGAGGAGGGAGAATTATTTTCGGTCGAATGTTGATATTTCTATCCCTCCTTTTTTTTATTTTAATACTACTGTTTTTTCATTTATTTCATAGTTATTTATAGATTTTAAGTTTTTTATCAATATTAAAATGTCTTCTAAATCTTGAAATTTACTCAACTCACCACTAAACCTAACATCTTTCAAAGTTTCAGTTTGAAGCTCAAAACTCACATCATACCAACGCTCTAAAACCCTAACAATTTCTTTTAAAGGTTTATGTTGAAAAACGAAATCCCCCTTAATCCATGCTATTTCATTTTGGACATTAACTGCCTTTACAGATATGGTTTTATCTAAAATGCTTAGATTGGATTGTTGTGATGGTTTTAAAGTTTGGTTGTTTCCTTCTGAATTAACCAATACTTTCCCTTCAACCAAGGTTGTATAGATATTAGTTTCGTCCTTATAGGCTTTTATATTGAACTCCGTACCCAGCACCTCAACTTCCTGAGATTGATTAAATACTTTAAATTTAGCACCTTGGTGTTCTGTACTCGGAGACACATCAAAATAAGCTTCACCATAAACAAGTTCCACTTGCCTTGTTTGGCCTTCAATGAAAGTTACAGGGTATTTTAATTGAGTTTCGGAATTTAGCCAAACCTCAGTGCCGTCCGATAAAACCACATGGAACTGTCCGCCCCTTGGAACAGTCATATAGTTGTAGTCCATTTTTAATTTATCTTTAACCTCTGAAGTATAAACTATCTGTTCACCATCACTATTGGCATTTTGGGTTGTGACTGTGTTTCCTTTTTCTAATACTATTTGGGAACCATCCCCTAGAGTCAAGGTGGCTTTATCGGTGCCCGGCTCTATATTGCCATTTACTATAACGGGGGTTATATCTGTAGGTAGATTAAAAAGTCTATCTTTAAATAAAAATGTAGTTGCTAAAAGTCCTATAATAATTACTGCTGCATATTTATACCAACTTTTATAGAATAATTTAAATACAGGTTTATTTTGTATTCTATTTGATTTTTTTATGTTTCTTAAAATATCTTTTTTTATTGCTCTTTTTTCTAATTCACTTTTAAAAATGGCGTTACCCAATTTGTTTTCTGCAAAATTCTCAAACTTTTTTAAGGTTTCAATCTCATTAGGAGACGCTGTTCCCTCAAGATATTTATCTATTATATTATTTAATTCTTTCTCACTCATATTATGGACTTATACTAATATATACCCATATATGACAAACACACGTAAAAAAAAATAAAAATTATTGTCAAGAACAAGAAAGGAGGATATAAAAAACATCTATCCTTTAAGAAACACTTGTATTTATGTTTTTAAAAAGATTGCTATAAAGATTGCTAAATTTAGAGCTGCATCATTTTTAAGTATCTTTAAAGCATTGGATATATGAGTTTCAACTGTACGTTGGGAGATATCTAGTTTTTTAGCTATCTCACTATTTTTTAACCCTTCAAAACGACTTAGCCGAAAAACCTCTTTACATTTTTTAGGAAGCTTTTCTATAGAGGCATAAAGTATTTCTTGTGTTTCTTTTAAGTTAATGTCATTATCAATATTATTTGAAACATCATTCGTCTTAAGAGAGTTGATAAAATCATCTATCAGTGCTTCTTTATTTTTGGAATTTCTGAATTCATTGTATATCCTAAACCGTAAAGCTGTAAAAAGATAACCTTGTATATTATTGTTTTCAATTTTATGGCGCTTTTCCCAAATACTAATCCATACCTCTTGAACAATGTCTTTAGATTTACTTTTATCTTTTAAAATAGCATATGCTTTTACATACATTTCTTCCCAAAACCTATCATACAACAATTCAAAAGCCTTATGGTCAGAATGTTTAATTCTTTCCATTAGCTTTTTATCTGATAGTATTTTAGAGTCCATCATGTAGCAAACATAATTGAATTATTTAAAATTAATAAAATTTGAATGGAAATTTAATGATTTGGTAAATCTTTAATAATTATAAACTTTGTTTTTAGCTTGATTTACAATTAACATTGAAGTCATCTTGACTTTTTTTTGAGGAAAAATAGGGGTTTTAGAAATTTGTGTTGCGAAACATAAAAACT